>NZ_DASZBY010000093.1:0-136252 GCF_035943795.1 Aliidongia sp.
CTCGCGACCGCGCCAGCTGCGGTACCGCGCGCCAAGGCGATCGAAGTAGATGTAGATCACCGGCGTCGTGAACAGCGTCAGAAGCTGGCTGACCAGCAGGCCGCCGACGATCGAGATGCCCAGCGGGTGGCGCAGTTCAGAGCCCGTGCCGGTACCGATCATCAGCGGCAGCGCGCTGAACAGCGCGGCCACCGTCGTCATCAGGATCGGCCGGAAACGCAGCAGCGCCGCCTGGTGGATCGCCTCGCGCGGCGACTTGCCCTGGTTGCGCTCGGCCTCCAGTGCGAAGTCGATCATCATGATCGCGTTCTTCTTGACGATGCCGATCAGCAGGATGATGCCGATCAGCGAAATCACGCTCAGGTCCTGATGGAACAGCATCAGCGACAAGAGCGCGCCGATGCCGGCCGACGGCAGGGTCGACAGGATGGTGATCGGATGGATGTAGCTCTCGTAGAGCACGCCCAGCACGATATAGACCGTGACGATGGCCGCCAGGATCAGCCCCAGCTCGCTGTCGAGCGAGCTGCGGAATTCGGCCGCACTGCCCGAGAAACCGGTCGCGATCGTCTCCGGCAGGCCGATCGCCTGTTCCGATCGCTGGATCGCGCTGAGCGCGGCACCGAGCGAGGTGCCTTCCGGGACATTGAACGACAGGGTCGTGGCCGGAAACAGGCCCTGGTGGGTCACCACCAGCGGCGCCAGCTGCGTCACGATGGTCGCGACCGCGCTCAGCGGCACCTCGGTGCCCTTGCCGCTGTTGAGCGAGGTCGTGGTTGCGGTGTTGCTGGTGGTCTGGCTGCCGTTCGAGGTCGGCGTCGTGCTGGCGACCACGCCGTTCGACAGCTGCGTGCCGTTCGAGACCGAGCCGTTGGTCGCCTGGACATAGATCTTGTCGAGGCCGTTCCTGTCCTTCTGGAACGCCGGATCGATGCTCAGGATGACGTGGTACTGGTTCAGCTGAGTATAGATCGTCGCGATCTGGCGCTGGCCGAACGCGTCATACAGCGTGTCGTCGATCGATTGCATGCTGACGCCCAGGCGGGCCGCCGCATCGCGATCGATCTTGACCAGCGCCTGCAGGCCGGCGTTTTGCTGGTCGGTCGCCACATCGGTCAGTTCCGGCTGTTTCTTCAGCTCGGCGATCAGTTTCGGGACCCATTGGCCGAGCTCGGCCACGTTCGCGTCCTGCAACGTGTACTGGTACTGGGTGCGCGACAGGCGGTTGTCGATCTGGATGTCCTGAACCGATTGCATGTAGAGCGTGATGCCGTGGACCCCGCCGACCCGGTCCTTCAACCGCTCGATGATCTCATCCGACGTGGCCGTGCGCTGGTCGCGCGGCTTCAGGTTGATATAAAGCCGGCCGCTGTTCGGCGTGGTGTTGACCGTGCCGGTGCCGACGAAGCTGTCGACCGCGGTCACATCCGGATCCTTCATGACCTCGGCCGCGATCGCCTGCTGGCGCTGGGCCATGCCGGTAAAGGAAATGTCCTGGGCGGCATCGGTCACGCCGACGATCAGGCCGGTATCCTGCTGGGGCAGGAAACCCTTGGGCACCTCGACATAGAGCAGGGCGGTGAGCCCGATCGTGAGCACGGTGAAAATGAGCGTCACGGTCTGGTGGCGCAGCACCCAGCGCAAGCCTGCATCGTAGCCGTCGCGCATCCAGTCGAAGAAGCCCTCGCTCCAGCGGAACAGCGCGCCCGGCCGGTGGTCCGGATCCTCGGGCTTCAACAGCTTCGCGCACATCATCGGCGTCAAGGTCAGCGACACGATGGCCGAGATGACGACGGCGGCGCTCAGGGTGATGGCGAACTCGCGGAACAGCCGGCCGATCACACCGCCCATCAGCAGCAGCGGGATGAACACGGCGATGAGCGACACGGTGAGCGAGATGATCGTGAAACCGATCTGCTTCGCCCCTTTGAGGGCGGCCTGCAGCGGCGTCTCGCCGGCTTCGATGAAGCGGACGATGTTCTCGATCATGACGATGGCATCGTCGACCACGAAGCCCGACGCAATGGTCAGCGCCATCAGCGACAGGTTGTCGAGGCTGAAGCCGCACAGCGACATGATGCCGAAGGTGGCGATCAGCGACACCGGCAGGGTCACGCTCGGGATGACCGTCGCCCAGAACTTGCGCAGGAACAGGAAGATCACCAGCACGACCAGACCGATGGTCAGCACCAGCGTGAACTGCACGTCGGCGATGGAGGCGCGGATCGTCTCGGTCCGATCGGTCAGCACGTCGATCTTGATCGAGGGCGGCAGCGCCGCCTGCAGCTTGGGCATCAGCTTGCGGATCGACGCGACCGTCTCGATGATGTTGGCACCCGGCTGGCGCTGGATGTCGAGGATGACGGCGGGCCGGCCGTCGTACCAGCCGGCCAGCTTGTCGTTCTCGACCCCGTCGACCACCGTGGCCACGTCCTTGAGGCGGATCGGCGCGCCGTTGCGATAGGCCAGGATCTGGTTGCGATAGCCGTTGGCGTCGAACAGCTGATCGTCGGCACCGATCTGGAACGACTGCCGCGCCCCGTCGATCGAGCCCTTGGCCAGGTCGACCGTCGAGGACGAGATCGCCGTGCGCACGTCGTCCAGCGCCAGGCCCAGGTTCGCGATCTGGGTCGGGTTCAACTGGATGCGCACCGCCTCTTTCTGGCCGCCCTCGATCGTCACCACGCCGACGCCCTCGACCTGGCTCAGCTTCTGGGCCACGACCGTGTCGGTATAGTCGTTGACGGTCCTGAGCGGCAGCGTGTCCGAGGTCAGCGCCAGGATCAGGATGGGCGTGTCGGCCGGGTTGACCTTGCTGTAGGTCGGCGGGTTCGGCAGCTTGGTAGACGGGATGATGCCCTGGGCCGCATTGATCTGCGACTGCACGTCCTGGGCGGCTGCATCGATGTCCCGGCTCAGGTCGAACTGCAGGGTGATCTGGCTGTTGCCGAACGAACTGGTCGAGCTCATCGAGGTCAGGCCCGAGATCGTGCCCAGCTGATGCTCGAGCGGCGTGGTGATCGAGGACGCCATGATTTCGGGCGCCGCACCCGGATAGGCCGTGACCACCTGGATCGTCGGGAAATCGACCGACGGCAGGGCCGCTACCGGCAGCAGCCGATAGCCCAGCCCGCCCAGCAGCACCACGCCGATGATCAGGAGCGTGGTGGCGATCGGCCGGAGGATGAACGGATGGGAGACGTTCACGCCGGATCAGCCCCGCTCTTGTCGGCCTTCTCCCCCTTTTCGCCGCGCGCGCCCTTTTCGCCCCGGTGGCCGCGATGCGGCGCCTTCTCCTCGTCGGCGGTGGCCGGTGCCGGCGCGTCTGGTGTGGCCACCTCGATCTTGCTGCCGGTCTGCAGCCGGTACTGACCGTCGACCACGACCTGTTCGCCGACGGTGAGCCCCTTGTCGATCAGCGCCTGGTTGCCCTGGGTCTGCGCCACGGTCACGTCGCGCATCTCGACCGTCTTGTCGGGCTTGACCACCCAGACGTAATCGCCCTTGGGACCATGCTGGACCACGGTCGCGGCGACCGTCAGGCCGGCCTTGCGGGTCGAGACGAGCACGCTGGTATTGACGAACTGGCCGGGCCAGAGCGCGCCATCCTCGTTCGGGAAGGTCGCCTTCAATTTCACCATGCCGGTCGTCTGGTCGATCTGGTTGTCGACCAGGTCGAGCATGCCCTTGGCCAGGGCGCTGGTATTGTCGCGGCCATAGGCGATGACGGGCAGGCCGCCGGCGCCCAGGCCCTTGGTGACCGACGGCAGATTGTCGGCCGGCAGGGTGAAGATCACCGTGATCGGATGGATCTGGGTGATGGTGACCAGCGAGACCGTGTCGCCGGCGTGGACGATGTTGCCGGCATCGACGTTGCGGATGCCGGTCCGGCCATCGATCGGCGAGGTGATGTTGGTATAGTCGACTTGGGTCTTGTTGTAGTCGATCGTCGCCTGGTCGGACGCGATCTGGGCGGTATATTGGTCGACCAGCGCCTGCTGGGTATCCAATGTCTGGGTGCTGACGAACTGCTTGCCGACCAGGCCCTGGTCGCGCACCAGGTCCTTGCGGGCATTCGCGAGCAGCGCCTCGTCCTTGGCCTTGGCGGCGAGCGCCTGCTTGTACTGGGCCTCATAGGGGCGCGGATCGATGATCGCCAGGCTGTCGCCGGCCCTCACATCCTGGCCTTCCTTGAACAGAAGCTTGATCAACTGCCCGTCGACCCGGCTCTTGATCGCGACCGTATTGAAGGCCTGCACCGTACCCAGCCCCGACAGGTAGATCGGCACGTCGCCCTGGGCCACGGTACCGACCACCACGGGAACCGGCTCGTCGCTGACGCCGCTCATGGCGCGGCGCGACTCCCGCCCGCCCGCCTGCGCATGCTTCTCGGATCCGCTATGGGTGTAGTAATACCCGCCCCCGACAGCGGCAACGACGACGGCGAACAGGATCCACTTGAAGCGCATGATGTCCCTTATACGTCCGATCCAAGGTGCCGGATGCCTCCCAATACGGCGGTAGCGCGCGGCCCGGGTGCCGCCTCGGGGGCTGCCGAACGAAAGGCCCTCGCGGACGGCCTTCGCCAAACGCTCCTATAGCATCCGATTCCGGCAGGGCGATGACTATCTGCCGGCATTCTGTAACAGTACATTGCAGCGGCCCGCCGGCGATTGCGACATCCCCGCCCACATGCCTGGTTGCCATCGACCACGCTGCGGACATGGAGAAATCGCACCGGGTCGCGATGGTATTTCCCTTCTCGGCCGCGGGTTTGCCATCATCATACCTGAGGATGCCGGGCGGGAGGGGGCCCGCCGGCTCGTCTTTCCGCCGATCACCCGCCGTGCCGGAGACCCGTCCTGTACCTGACCGACGTCGCCACCATCGTCCTCGCCGTTGCCAGCCTGCTCCTGGTCGTCAGTATCGTGCAACCGATGGCCGGGCGCTTCGGCCTGCCTACGACCGTCCTGTTGGCCGTGGTCGGCGCCGCGATCGGCGCCACCGCCGCCTTCGTGCTGAATTCACCCGACATCACCCTGTTCGACGCCGTGGCCCGGCCCTTCGCGGCCCCGCCGGTGACCGCCGCGGTGTTCCTCGATTGCTTCCTGCCGATCCTGCTGTTCCAGGCGTCGATCACTATCGACATCAGGCGCCTGATCGAGGACGCGGTGCCGATCCTGGTATTGGCGGTGCTGGCCGTGCTGGTGACGACCGGCCTGATCGGCTGGACCGTGTCGACCCTGTCGGGCGAGCCGCTGATCCCGGCCCTGCTGCTGGGCTCGATCGTGGCCACGACCGACCCGGCCGCGGTCGTGGCGATCTTCCGCGACCTGGGTGCCCCGGCCCGGTTGACCCGCCTGGTCGAGGGCGAGAGCCTGCTGAACGATGCCGCTGCGATCTCGATCTTCACCATCCTGATCGGCCTGCTGAAATCCGGCGGCCACGTCGAGCTCGGCACCGCCGTCGCCCATTTCGCGCTCAGTTTCGGCGGCGGCATCCTGCTGGGCATCGTTGCGGGCCGGCTCGCCACGGCCAGCCTGCCGCTGCTGCATGGCGAACGGGCGGCCGAGATGACCTTGACCCTGGCGCTGCCCTACCTGGTGTTTATCCTGGGCGAGGAGCATCTGCAGGTGTCGGGCGTGGTGGCCGTGGTCGCCGCCGGTGTCACGTTCGGATCGACCGGCCTGTCGCGCATCACGCCGCTCAATTGGGCCTTCCTGAACGAGCTGTGGGAACAGCTCGCGTTCTGGGCCGGCTCGTTCATTTTCATCCTGGCGGCGATCCTGGTGCCGACCCTGCTGATCGACGTCGGTCCGCACGATCTGGTGCTGATGGGCGCCGCCCTGGGCGCGGCGCTGGTCGCCCGCATCCTCGTGCTGTTCGGCGTGCTGCCGCCGCTGACCTGGCTGAAATGGAGCGCACCGGTCTCGACCGCCTACAAGCTGGTCATCACCTGGGGCGGCCTGCGTGGGGCCGTGACCGTGGCCCTGGCGCTGGCGGTGACCGAGGATACCGGGCTCGATCCGGCGGTGAAACGCTTCGTCGCCGTACTCGCGACCGGGTTCGTGCTGTTCACCCTGTTCGTCAACGGCACGACCCTGCGCACGGTCATCCGCCTGCTGAAGCTCGATCGGCTGAGCCCGCGCGACGAGGCGCTGCGCGACAATGTGGTGGCCTTGTCGCTGGCCGACCTGCGCGATTCCCTGGCGGCGACCGCGACCGACTATCGGATGAGCGACGCCGTCGCCGCCGAAACGTTGGCCCGCTATACCCAGCGCATCGAGACCGCGACCCAGCGACGCGAAACCCGCGTGGCCGCGCTCGGCGACGAACGCGCCGAAGTGCTGGAGCGCGACCGGCTGGCGATCGCCCTGGTGGCACTGGCCAGCCACGAGCGCCGGCTGGTGCTCGACCATCATGCCCAGGGCACCGCCTCGCGGCGTGTGGTCGAATCGCTGCTGCGTGGCAGCGACGCCATGGTCGATGCGGCGCGGACCGACGGCCGCAGCGGCTATATCAAGGCCGTGAAGCAGGTCGGCCGCTACACCATCGGCTTTCGCACCGCGCATCTGCTGCACCGACGCCTGCGGATCGAGACGCCGCTCGCCCGGCGCCTGGCCGAACGGCTGGAACAGCTGCTGGTCATGCGCATGCTGCTCGACGAGTTGGGCCGGTTCATCACCCACAAGCTGGCGCGCTTCCTCGACGATCGCCTGGTCCAGATCATCCGCGACATCGTCGATATCCGGCGCGACCGGACGCGCCGCATGCTGGATGCGCTGCAGGCGCAATACCCGGAATATTCTGCGGCACTCGAGCGCCGCATCCTGGAACAGGCGGCGCTGCGCCAGGAACAGCAGGCCTATCGCGGCCTCTATGACGAAGGCCTGATCGGCCAGGAATTATACGAGGACCTGAGTCGGCGCCTGCGCAAGCGGCAGTCGTCGACCGGGGCGCGGCCGCATCTCGACCTCAGCCTGAGGCCCGGCGAGCTGATGCGGCGGATCGACCTGTTCCGCGATCTGGCCCCCGGCCAGGCCGAACGGCTGGGCAGGCTGGCGCGGCCGCTGATCGCGGTCCCCGGCGACCAGCTTGTGCGCAAGGGCGAGCGCGGCGATTCGGTCTTCTTCATCTCGTCGGGTGCCGTCGAGGTGATCCTGCCCGGCGAGCCGGTCACGCTCGGCCGCGGCGACATCTTCGGCGAAATGGCGCTCCTGACCGGCGAACCGCGACGGGCCGACGTGACGGCGGTCACCTACAGCCAGCTGCTGGTGCTGCATGCCGCAGATTTCCGCCGTTTCCTGGGCGCCAATCCGGACATCCAGGCGACCATCCAGCAGATCCTCGACAGCCGCTTGACCGCCGAGGCCGCGCGTTCGGCCACAGCGCTCGGCGCGTCGTGATGCGGCGATTGCTCCCGCCGGACGGATGCGACTAGGCTTTCCCGTATCGTTCGAACGATCGCCGGATGAACAGCATGCAGACAAGCGGCACGCCGGACCCGTCTTCCACCGCGAGCGCCTTCGTCGATCGCTTCGCGCTCGACCGGCTGCCGCCGCGCGAGGTCTGGCCGGAGCTGATTGCCGAGCTGCCGGAGCTGGCTTATCCGGCCCGGCTCAACGTCGCCCGGGTCCTGCTCGACGACCGGGTCGCGGCCGGCGATGGCGCGCGCCGCTGCCTGCTCGACGATCGGACGAGCTGGTCCTACGCCGAGCTGAAAGACCGCGCCGACCGGATCGCCCTGGTGCTGCGGTCCGAGGGTGTCGTCGCCGGCAATCGGGTGCTGCTGCGCGCGCCCAACAATCCGATGCTGGTCGCCCAATGGTTCGCCGTGCTGAAGCTGGGCGCCATCGCGGTCACGACCATGCCGCTGCTGCGGACGCGCGAGCTGGTCCAGGTCATCGTCAAGGCCCGGATCAGCCACGCCATCTGCGACGCACGGCTCGAGGCCGACCTCCGCACGGCCCAGGCCCAGGCGCCGATGCTCCATCACATCCTGATCGCGAACGGCACCGGCCAGGATGGGCTCGAAGCCCGCATGGCCACGGCATCAGGCTCGTTCGAGACGGTCGAGACCGCGGCCGACGACCTGGCGCTGATCGCCTTTACTTCGGGCACCACGGGCGAACCCAAGGGCTGCATGCATTTCCACCGCGACATCCTGGCGATCACCGACACGTTCGGGCGCCATGTGCTGCAGCCCTCGCCGGACGACCTGTTCTGCGGCAGCCCGCCGATCGCCTTCACCTTCGGCCTGGGCGGCCTCGTCATCTTCCCGCTGCGCGTCGGCGCCGCGACCCTGCTGCTGGAAAGCGCCGGTCCGGAAGCGCTGATGCAGGCGATCGAGCGCCATCGCGCCACGGTCTGCTTCACAGCGCCGACCGCCTACCGGGCGATGGCCGCGATGAAGGGGCGCTACGATATCGGCAGCCTGCGCAAGGGCGTCTCGGCCGGCGAAGCGCTCCCGCTCGCAACCCGTTCCCTGGTCAAGGATTGTTTCGGTATCGATCTGATCGACGGCATCGGCGCGACCGAGCTGCTTCATATCTTCATTTCGGCGGCCGGTGCCGACATCCGGCCGGGCGCCACGGGCAAGCCGGTGCCGGGTTTCCGGGCGACGATTCTCGACGACGACGGCGCCGAGCTGCCGCCCGGTCAGGTCGGGCGGCTCGCGGTCAAGGGGCCGGTCGGCTGCCGCTATCTCGACGATCGCCGCCAGTCGATCTATGTCCAGCACGGCTGGAACGTGACGGGCGACACCTATCTGCAGGACGCGGACGGCTATTTCTGGTTCCAGGCACGCAGCGACGACATGATCATTTCCGCCGGCTACAATATTTCCGGCCCGGAGGTCGAGCAGGCGGTGCTGTCCCATCCGGCCGTCGCCGAATGCGCCGTGGTCGCGACCCCCGACGAGGAACGGACGTTCGTCGTCAAGGCGTTCATCGTGCTGAAGCCCGGCGAGACCGGCAGCGACGCGCTCGCCAAATCGATCCAGGACCATGTGAAGGCCGAGATCGCGCCTTACAAATACCCGCGCGCCATCGAATTCGCGGCCTCGCTGCCGCGAACCGAGACCGGCAAGCTGCAGCGTTATCGCCTGCGCCAGCAGGAGCTGGAACGCGCCGCCAAACCCTGATCCCGCGACGCCCTTCGCAGTGCAACATATTCGCGATAGGGTTGGCGCTCTGCTGACCACCGGAGACACCCCACGATGACTCGCGACGAGATCCTAGGCACGCCGTCCATGCCGCTCGCGGCCCCATCCTATCCGCACGGTCCCTTCCGCTTCATCGATCGCCAGTATTTCACCGTCGCCTACGAGAGCGACCGGGACGCAATCCGCGCCGCCGTGCCGGAACCGCTCGTGCCCGATCCGGACGGCATCGTCTATTACGAATGGATCCGCATGCCCGACAGCTCGGGCTTCGGCGATTACACCGAGTCGGGCGTCGTCATCCCGTGCCACTATGAAGGCGTGGCCTGCAATTTCACCGCCCAGATGTATCTGGATGACGAACCGCCGATCGCGGCCGGGCGCGAGATCTGGGGATTTCCGAAGAAGCATGCCGAGCCGAAGCTGGAGGTCGTGCACGACACGCTGACCGGCACCCTGCACTATGCCGGCGAGCGCGTGGCACTGGGCTCGATGGTCTATAAATGGGAACCGCACGTCCGCGACGTCAACAAGACCTATGAGTCGCTGACCAAGAAGCAGGTCTGCCTGAAACTGATCCCCGACGTCGACGGCACGCCGGCGATCGCCCAGCTGGTGCATTTCCACCTGACCGACGTGACGGTGAAAGGCTCCTGGACCGGCCCGGCGCGCCTGCATCTGATCCCGCATGTGAATGCGCCGGTCGCCGACCTGCCGGTGCGCAAGGTCATCGGCGGGCTGCATTTCATCGCCGACCTGACCCTGCCCTATGGCGAGGTGCTGTACGACTACCTGAAGCCCGGCAAATAGCCGGACGGGACCGCGCGGTCAGCCGATCAGGCCTTCGACCTCGCGGTCCCGGCCCAGTTCCTTCATCAGCTGGACGAAGCGCGGCACGCGCTTGGCATATTCGGCGTGACGCGCCCGCACGGCCGCGACCAGGGTGCCCTTGCGGCCCAGCAGCTCGTCACCCAGTTCGATGATCCGCAGGTTCGGCCAGGCGCGATCGCGGACACGCACGATCTCGGCCACGATGTCGGCCGACGACACGTCGGGCAGCGCCTGGGCCAGCAGCAGGATGGTGAAGGCGCTCGATCGCGAAATCCCGGCATGGCAATGCACCAGCAGATGGCCTTGCGGCCCCGGCAGGTCGCGGCCGAATTCCAGCACCTGACGGACATGGTCGATCTCGACCAGGATCTCGCCCGGCTTGACGTCGATCGCGTCATGGAAGCGCAGTTGCAGCCGGTGGGTCGGGTTCAGCAGCCCCAGGCTTGCCGGCTCCGGATATTCCGGATCGAGCACCGACAGCAGATGGGTGACGCCGCGGGTCTGGAACGGCGCCAGTTCCTCGATGCCGCAGATGGAAATTTCGAAAGGCGTGAGCGACATCGGCAACCATCCGGCTTCTCTGGCGAAGGAGCGGTCAGTCTAGCGCACGATCCGGAGGAGCAGCCGTGTCGTTCGATGGCGACTGCCTTGCACGCTCATTCCTTGGGCCGGGCGACCGTGATGCCGGCCAATCCCTCATAGACCTTGACCACGGCGGCATCGTCCTCGCCGCCATGGCCGGACGCCGCGGCCGCGAGGAATTGCTGGTGCGCCGCCGCAGCGATCGGCAATGGGAAACGCAGCGATCTTCCGGTGTCGAGCACCAGACCCAGGTCCTTGACGAAGATTTCGACCGAGGATAGCGGCGTGAAATCGCCGTCGAGCATGTGCGGCACCCGGTTCTGGAACATCCAGGAACCGCCCGCGCTGTTGGAGATCACCTCGTACAGTTGGCGCGGATCGGCGCCGGCGCGGGTGCCGAGCGCCATCGCCTCGGCCGCCGCCGCGATATGCACGCCGGCCAGCAACTGGTTCACCGTCTTGACCGTCGAGCCGATGCCGGGCCGGTCGCCCAGCCGATAGACGGTCGCGGCGACGGCCGTCAGGACCGGGTCGGCGATGGCATAGGCCTCGGCCGATCCCGAGGACATGATGGTCAATTGTCCGTCCCGCGCCTTGGCGGCACCGCCCGAAACCGGCGCATCGAGCAGCAGGTGCCCGGTCTCCGCCAGACGGGCGGCCAGCGCCTCGGTGAATTGCGCCGGCACTGTCGAGGACAGCATCACGACGGCGCCGGCCACGAGCGCGCCGATGGCGCCCTTCGGGCCATACAGCACGGCTTCGACCTGGGCCTGGTTCACGACCATCAGAATGACGAGACGGGCGCCCTCTGCCGCCGCGGCCGGATCGGCGGCGGCATGCCCACCGGCAGCGACGAGGCTCTCGACCGCTGCAGCCCTGACGTCGCTGCCGGCGACCTCGTGGCCCGCCTTCACCAGGCTCAGCGCCACGCCCATGCCCATCGAACCGAGCCCGATCACACCAATCCGCATCCCCGAATCCTCCCTCGTCAATCGCCGCCGGGAATCCTAGGCCGCCGGGCCAGTCGGTTCAAAGAATCTCGGCCAGCCGGGTCGCCGGGCGGCAGATCCGCGCGCCCTTGTCGGTCACCACGATCGGCCGCTCGATCAGGATCGGATGGGCCACCATGGCGTCGATCAGGCGATCCTCCGTCAGGGCGGGATCATCGAGGCCGAGTTCTTCGTAGACTGCCTCTTTTCGCCGGAGCACAGCGCGCGGACCGACGCCGAGATGGCCCAGCAGACCCCGCAGCGCCACACGGTCGAGCGGCTGCTTCAGATACTCGACGATGGTGACGGCGAGACCTTTGTCCTGGAGCGCCGCCAGGACGGTGCGGGACGTGGTGCAGCGGGGATTGTGGAAGATCGTGATCGTCATCGGAGTGCTCGCATTTGGGTCGGCCGAAAAATGCCACGGACTATTCCTCCATGTCGACGGAATGGAACGGGCGCGCCGAACGTATTTCATAGGTACGAACGGCTTTGTTCGAATAAGGAGTTTTAAAAATGCTTCGTTATAAGCTGGCTCTTGCCGCTGCCGGTATCGGCCTCGCCGCGACCTTGGGCGCGGCCGCGCCGGCCGAGGCTCGGACCTTCGTTTCCGTCGGCGTCGGCCTGCCGGGCTACTATGCCCCGCCCCCGCCGGTCTACTACGCCCCGCCCCCGCCTCCGCCGGTCTATTATGCGCCGGCCCCCGTCTATTACGGGCCGGGCTACTACCATCCTCACTATCACCACTACCATCCGTACTACCGCCACTATTAGGCGGCCTTCGAAAGGGCTGCGCCGGGCAACCGGCGCGGCCTTTTCTTAAGGCCACGCCCGGCATACCCCGCCGCCCCTCGAATTCGCGAACCGCGCCGAATCCCGCGCAACTAAACGAACGTCACAGCAGCATAAGCTTTGCGAAAGAGCCATTCCGTAGCGCGGGATTCAACTGCCCCTTGCGTTAGGTAACGTTTTCGTAAAATCTGCTGCGCCCGCCGGATTTTTCGGAGGGCCGCCGAGGATATTTATGCCTTCATTGACACCGCGGAGCTTGTTCTCCACCGTGCTGGCGCTCGCCGCAGCCCTCGTGCTGCTCGGCGGCATCGTGGTGTGGAACTCCTACCGAACGGCGATCGGCAAGGCCGAAGGCACCTCCAGAAATCTCGCGACCGTGCTCGACGAGCATGCCGCCCATAGTCTCGACACCGTCGATCAGCGGCTGCGGATGCTGTTCGATCTGTCGATCGATGGCCAGCGCCGGACCAATGACGAAATCGGACGGCTCGTCGCCCGGACCAACGATCGCTCGGGGCTGGTGCGCGGCTTCACCGTGGCCGACGATCAGGGCCGTCTGCTGTTCGACCAGATGGGCGGCCAACCGGTCGCGTCGCTCGACGCGTTCGCCCGACAGCGGGACAATCCGGCGCAAAGCCTGTTCATCGGGACGCCCAGCCGCGTCGCGGACGGCTCGTGGCAATTGCCGGTCAGTCGCGGCTTCCGCGGTTCCGACGGGCAGTTCCTCGGCGTCGCCATCGCCTACCTCGACCTGGCGGCGTTCGACCGCTTCTACGCGACGCTCGACCTGGGCGAGAACGGCGCAGTGGCGGTCGCCCGCGCCGATGGCCGGCTGCTCTGGCGTCATCCGATGATCGATCTGACCGATCCGCCCGCATTCAAGCATCCCGTCGTGCAGCCGGACGCGTTCGAAGCGGGACGCAGCGGCAACTACCAGGGCGTCTCCCCGGTCGACGGGCAGAGCCGGATCATCGGCTATGTCGTCGACCACGACAATCCGTTCACCGTGTTCGTCGCCGTCAATCGCAAGGCGGCGCTCGCCGATTGGCAGGACGAGACGGTCGTCACCGGGCTGGTGGCGACGTTGCTGGTGGTCTGCCTCGTAATGCTGGGGTGGCGCCTTCAGGGCGAAATGATCGAGCGCACCAGGGGCTTTGCCGATCTGGAGCGCCAGGCCTCCGCACTCGCCGTCAATACCATGCAGCTCGACATGGCCCGCCACCTGGCCGAGGAGGCGGAGGAGCGGCTGCGCAATGCGCTCGATGCGCTGAGCGAGGGCTTCCTGCTATGGGATTCCGAGGATCGGCTGGTGTTGTGCAACGATGCCGCCCACGTGCTCGATCCGGACCCGGGCAGCAAGGTCGAGTTCGGCCAATCCTTCGGCGAATTGCTGGACGACCGGCTGGAGCGCGGCCTGATCCCAACCGCGATCGGGCGCGAACCGGAATATCGCAACGCGCGGCTGATCAGCCATCTCAATCCCGGCATGCCGATCGAATTCGAGACGGCGGAAGGCCAGATCCTGCGCGTGGTCGAACGGCGCACGACCGAGGGCGGCATCGTCACCCTGCGCAGCGACGTGACGGCACAGCGCCAGCTGGAGCGCGCGCTGATCGAGGCGCGCCAGGAGGCCGAAGCCGGCAGCCGCGCCAAATCCGAATTCCTGGCGAGCATGAGCCACGAGTTGCGGACGCCCTTGAACGCCGTGATCGGCTTCGCCGAACTGATCCACGGCGAGATGCTGGGAAACGACGCCGCCGCCTATGCGCGCTATCGCGAATACGCCGGCGACATCCGGGACAGCGGCAGCCACCTGCTGGGCCTGATCAACGACATCCTTGATTTCTCGAAGACCGAAGCCGGCGAGTTGCAGCTGATCCAGGATCCGGTCGACCTGAACGAGCTGATCGACAGCGCCGTGCGCATGCTGAAGCCGCGCGCCGAGCGTGCGGGTATCCTGCTCAACACCCGGATACCGTCCAACCTGCCCCCCGTGCTGGGCGACGGCATGCGCCTGCGCCAGATCCTGCTGAACCTGATGTCGAACGCGATCAAGTACACGCCCGAGGCCGGCCACGTCTCCGTGTCGGTGGAGTCGACGGAGGGCGGGGTGCTGATCAAGGTGGCCGATACCGGTATCGGCATCGCGCCCGAGGACATGTCGACGGTGCTCGAGCCGTTCCGTCAGATCGATAACGACCTCAATCGCCGCAACCCCGGCACCGGCCTGGGCCTGCCGCTGACCAAGCGCCTGGTCGAGCTGCACCAGGGCGTGCTGGAGCTGGAAAGCAGGGTCGGCCATGGTACCACCGCCGTCGTGCGCCTGCCCGCCAATCAGGATGGATCGGGCGGACGTCTCGCCGCCGCCAGCTGAACCCTGCAAAGATTTCGCGACGACCGCCATGCTGTTCACGGCGCCTGACATCGCCCGCCGGCTCGAAGCCGCGGAAGCCCTCCACGTCACCCGGCAGGCCGGGACGTACGCGCGCCTCCATCCCGACAGCAACGCCCGGACGGTAGCCATCGGCAGCGGCGTCGCGATCGTGACCGACGCCGCTTTCGGCCGGAAACTCAACCACGTCGTCGGTCTCGGCATGGGGTCGCCGATCACGCCGGACGACCTCGTCGCCATCGAACGGCTCTATCATCCCAGGGGCCTGCCGGCGGAGATCGACCTCTGCCCCCATGCTGACTCCGGCGCGCTGGACGTGCTGGTTGAGCGGGGCTACCGGGTCAATGCCTTCTCGAACAGCTTCGGCCGCGTCCTGAGCGATGCCGACCTGGCGCCGCCGGCCTCGCCCGGCATCGAGATCCGCCGCGTCGATGCCGCCCTGGCCGAACTTTTCATCGCCGAGTGCGTCGCCGGCTTTTCGGTCCAAGCCCAGCGCCGTCCGGCCGCCCTGCTCGAGATCCTGGCGCGCATCGCGCTGGAACGGGCCGACACGACCCTGTTCCTGGCGCTGATCGGCGGCACCGTCGCGGGGTCGGCCGGCACAGCCCTGCTGGAGACCGCCGACGGGCCGGTCGCCCACCTGCATATCGCCAGCACCCGCCCGGATCATCGCGGCCGGGGCGTCCAGGCCGCCCTGCTTCAGGCGCGCCTCGCCGACGCCCGCCGCGCCGGCCTGGACCTCGCCAGCATTTCGGTCCGCCCCACCAACACCAGCGCGCGCAATGCGGAGCGGGCCGGCTTCCGGCTCGCCTTCACCAAGCCGACATTCTCGAGGCCGCCCCCACCCTGACCGTCACGGCGCGGGTGTCGCCGGCACGGCTTTGCCCGCGCGGCGGCCGACCAGGCCACGGATCACCACGTAGAAGATCGGCGTGAAGATCAGGCCGAAGCAGGTCACGCCCAGCATGCCGAAGAACACGGCCGTGCCGAGCGATTGGCGCATTTCGGCACCGGCGCCGGTCGCGATCGCCAGCGGCACGACGCCCAGGATGAAGGCGAACGAGGTCATGAGAATCGGTCGCAGCCGCGTGCGCGCGGCCGTGATCGCCGCCTGGAACCGGTCCTGCCCTTCGTCCTCCGCCTGCCTTGCGAATTCCACGATCAGGATCGCGTTCTTGGCGGCGAGGCCCACCAGCACGACGAAGCCGACCTGGGCCAGGATGTTGACCGCGATGCCGCGCAGCAGCAATCCCGAGACTGCCGCCAGCAGGCACATGGGCACGATCAGGACGACCGACAGCGGCAGCGCCCAGCTTTCGTACTGCGCCGCCAGCACCAGGAACACGAACAGCACCGAGGCCGCGAACACCAGGATGCCGGAATTGCCGGCGAGCTTTTCCTGGTAGCTGAGCTCGGTCCATTCATAGCCGAAGCCGTCTGAGAGCCGTTCAGCCGCGATCTTTTCCAGCTGTGCCAGTGCATAGCCGGTCGAATAGCCCGGCAACAGCGAGCCCTGGACCTCCGCTGCCGGATAGAGATTGTAGCGTGGCACGCGATAGGGGCCGGTGATGTCGCGGAAGCTGGTGACCGAGCCGATCGGCACCATTTGTCCGGCGCCGTTGCGGGTCTTCAGGTTCGCGATGTCGCTGACATTCTCGCGGAACTGGGCGTCGGCCTGAGCCGTCACCTGATAGGTCCGGCCCAGATAGTTGAAGTCGTTGACGTAGGCCGAGCCCAGATAGACCTGCAGCGCCTCGAACACCTTGTCGGCCGAGACGTTGAGCATCTCCGCCTTCACCCGGTCGATGTCGGCATAGACCTTGGGCGTGCGGTTGTTGAACAGGGAGAACACGCCGACCAGGCCGGGCGTCTTGTTGGCCGCCGCCAGGATCTCGCCGGTCGCCGCTTCGAGCGCCTGCAATCCGCGGCCCCGCTTGTCCTGGACCATCATCTTGAAGCCGCCGGCATTGCCGATGCCGCGCACTGGCGGCGGCTGGATGACCAGAGTGAATGCTTCCTGCAGCGCGCCCAGGCGCCGGCGCAGGTCCGCCTGGATTGAGGCGGAGGTCTGGCCGGCCGCGACCCGTTCGGGGAACGGTTTGAAGGGCGTAAAGATCGCGCCGGCATTGGGCGCGTTGGTGAAGGTCGCGCCGTCGAACCCGGCCAGCACGACCGCATGCGCGATGCCGGGCGTGTCGAGGATGATGCCCGTCGCCTTGCGCACCACCGCATCGGTGCGCGCCAGCGACGAACCCGGCGGCAGCTGAAAGACGCAGATCAGGTAGCCCTGGTCCTGGTCGGGAATGAAGCCGGTCGGCGCGCGGCTGAACTGGAAACCGGTCAGGCCGATCAGACCCGCATAGACGAGCAGCATCAGCACGGCCATTCGCGTCAGCCGTCCGGTCAGGCGGCCATAGCGGTCGGCCAGCCATTCGAAGCCCCGGTTGAACCCCGCGAAGAAGGCCACGAAAGGCCGCGCGAGCAGCGAGTGCTTCTGTTCATGATGCTCGACATGAGGCTTGAACAGGATCGCGCACAGCGCCGGGCTCAAGGTCAGGGAGACCAGCAGCGAAATCGCGGTCGAGGCCGCGATCGTGACGGCGAATTGCCGGAAGAACTGCCCCGAAATGCCGGGGATGAAGGCGGCGGGGATGAAGACCGCGCACAGCACGAGCGCGATGGCGATGAGCGCGCCGCCGACCTCGTCCATCGACTTGTGCGCCGCCTCGCGCGGATTCATGCCCAGCCGCATGTTGCGCTCGACGTTCTCGACCACGACGATCGCGTCGTCGACCACGATGCCAACCGCCAGCACCAGGCCGAACAGCGACAGGTTGTTCAGCGAATAGCCGAAAGCCGCGAGCACCGCGAAGGTCCCGATCAGCGAGACCGGGATGGCGACGATCGGGATGACCGAGGCGCGCCAGGTCTGCAGGAACAGGATCACGACGATGACGACCAGCACCACCGCCTCGTAGATCGTCTTCTGCACCTCGTCGACCGACTGGGCGATGAATTGGGTCGGGTTGTAGACGATGTCGTATTTGACGCCGATCGGGAACGCCTTGGACAATTGCTCCATGGTCGCGATGACATGGTCGGCGGTTTCGAGCGCGTTGGTGCCCGGCTGCTGGAAGATCAGCAGCGGCACGGCCTGGCGATCGTCGAGATAGCCGTTGGCGCCATAATCCTGGGCGCCAAGCTCGACCCGGGCGATGTCCCGGATCCGGGTGACGCGGCCGGCCGCATCGGTCTTGACGATGACGTCGTCGAACTGGCGCGGATCGGTCAGGCGCCCCAGCGTCTGGACGTTGAGCTGGAAGGCGCCGGGATTGGGCGTCGGCGGCGCGTTCAGCACGCCGGCCGAGACCTGGACGTTCTGCGCCTGCAGTGCGGCCACCACCTCGCCGGCCGTCAGGTTGCGCGACTGGATCTTGTCCGGGTCCAGCCAGATGCGCATGGAATAGTCGCGTGCGCCGAAGATGCGGACGTCGCCGACCCCGGTGATGCGCGCCAGCACGTCCTTTACCTGCAGGGTGGCGTAGTTCGAGATATAGAGCTGGTCGCGCGATTTGTCGGGCGAGGATAGATGCACGACCATCATCAGGTCGGGCGAGTTCTTCTTCACCGTCACGCCCAGGCGCTGCACGGTTTCGGGCAGGCGCGGCTGGGCGATCGCGACGCGGTTCTGCACCAGAACCTGGGCGGTATCGAGATTGGTGCCCAGGCTGAAGGTGACGGTGATCGACACGTTGCCGTCGCCGGTCGCCTGGCTGACCATATACAGCATGTTCTCGACGCCGTTGACCTGCTGCTCGATCGGCGTGGCGACGGTATCGGCGACCACGTCGGCCGAGGCCCCCGGGTAGGAGGCGGTAACGACGATGGTCGGCGGCGCGATCTCGGGATATTGCGCGACCGGCAATGCGAAATAGGCAAAGCCGCCGATGATCGTGACGAAGATCGACACGACCGCCGCGAAGATCGGGCGATCGATGAAGAAATGCGAGATGTTCATGGGGCCCTGCCTCAGCCGGCCGTCGCGGAGGACTTGATCTCGCCGGGCTGCGGCGTGACCTTTGCCCCGGGGCGCGCCCGCACCAGCCCGTCGATGATCACCCGGTCCTTGGGATCGATGCCGGAGCGGATGACCCGCAGCCCGTCGATGGTCGGTCCCAGCCGGACCAGCTTCGGCACCACCGTGCCATCCTCGGCGACGGTCAACAGCAGCTTGGAGGATTGGTCGGTGACGACGGCGGCATCAGGCACCAGGATCGCCTGATAGGGCTCCGATCCCGGAATGCGCAGGCGGCCGAACTGGCCGGAGGTCAGGAAGAAGTTCGGGTTCGGGAATACGCCCCGCGCGCGGATCGTGCCGGCACTGCGATCGACCTGATTATCGACGAAATTCATGATGCCCTCGCGCGTCCACTGGGCCTCGTCGGTCAGTCGCGCGAACACGGGCACGCCCTTGTCGCGGTTGGATTTGAGCTTTCCGCTGGCCGAGGCGCGTTCGTAGGCGAGGAACTGCGCCTCGCTCATGTCGAAGTTCAGATAGATCGGATCGAGCGAGACGATCGTCGTCAGCAGGGTCGGCGTGCCGGTGGCGCCGCCGCTGACCAGGTTGCCGATCGACACCAGATGCTGGCTGATGCGCCCGGTGAGCGGTGCCGTCACATGGCTGAATTCCAGGTCGAGTTGTGCCTGCCGGACCGCCGCCTTGCCGGTCTCGACCGAGGCCGCCGCCGATTTCATGGTCTGCAGCCGCTCGTCATAGGTCGACTGGGCGACGAAATCCTTTTCACGCAGCGAAGCAGCCCGCGCCAGCTGCCGATTGGCCAGATCGAGAGTCGATTCCGCCGTCGCCAACTGGGCCTGGGCCTGCTGCTGCTCGATCTCGTAGGGCCGCGGATCGATGACGAACAGCAGGTCGCCCTTGTTCACGATCTGGCCGTCGGTGAAATGGATCTCGGTCAGGTAGCCCGGCACGCGGGCGCGGATCTCGACATAGTCGACCGCCGCGAACTGCCCGGTATATTCATCCCACTCGGTCACTTCCTTCTGCAGCGGCTGACTGACCGTGACCGGCGGGGGCGCTGCCGGGGCGGCCTGGGCGACGGCCGGCCGCGTCGGGTGGCCCAGCAGCACGGCCGACAAGCCGCTCGCCGCCGCGAGACCGGCGCCCACGAGCAGGTAATGTGTCCAACGGCGGGCGCGGACGGGGGGATTCTTCTGGGTCGGGGGCGGCGGTTGCGTCGACACGGAATGGATACCTCTCGGGGGCGCGCGGGCAGGAATGGAAGCGGACGGGCATCGTCGGACGGATCGGACACATCCGCGGGTCGTGGACGGGCGGTATAATGCCCTCAGTCCGGCTACAGAGGAAAGCCCTCTGCTACCGCAAAGCTCGTCAGGACGGCTCGCCGATGTCCTGTGCCAGACGGCTGTTTCCCGGTCTGGCATCTCCGCCGCCGCCACCGCAACTTCGCCGGGTGGCCGGTGTCCTGGCGGCAGTCGTAATCACGTTCGATCAATCGCGAATATCCCCGCATTCCCCCTTCCACGCGGTTCGGCCTGCGGGCTAGGATCGGTCCAGGACCTTGATTTCCAAAGGCACGGGGCGCCTCGAGACCTCCGGAGAGACCGCGGATGATTTCACGCCGATCCCTGGCCCTGCTCGCCGGCAGCGCCGCCCTCGTCTCCAGCCTGGGCGTCGCGCGCGCGGCCGACGCGCCGGAGTCGACCTTCGACCGGATCAAGCGCACGAAGAAGCTGCGGATCGGCGCGATCGCGGGCGGCGAGCCCTATTACCACAAGGATCTGGTCGCGGGAAAATGGTCGGGCTTCTGCGTCGACATGGCGACCGATCTCGCCGCACAGTTCGAGGCCGAGCTGGACATCGTCGAGAGCACCTGGGGCAATGCGGTGCTGGACCTCCAGGCCGACAAGATCGACATCATGTTCGGCGTCAACCCGACGCCCAAGCGCGCCTTCGCCATCGATTTCTGCAAGCCGCTGTTCACCAACGCCTTCACCATCCTGGCCAAGAAGGGCTTCGAGCCGAAGACCTGGGCCGACCTCAACGACCCGAAGGTCAAGATCGCCGTCGACATCGGCTCGTCCCACGACGCGATCGCGCGCCGCCTGTGTCCCAAGGCCGAGATCGTCGGTTTCAAGACCGCCGACGAGGCGACCCTGGCGCTGCAGACCGGCCGGGTCGATGCCCAGGTGCTGGTGGTCATCCTGTCGCTGACCATGCTCAAGAAGAACCCGAACGTCGGCCAGCTGATCGTGCCGCAGCCGCTGATGGGCACCACGACCAATCCCGGCGTGCGCAAGGAGGCGGACAAATCCTTCCGCGACTTCGTCGACGTCTGGGTCGATTACAACCGTAGCATCGGCCAGGTGCGCGAGTGGGTGTCGAAGAACCTGGAACTGGTCGGCGTGCAGACGGGCGACATTCCGCCGGCGGTGAATTTCTAGGGCTTCTCCCATGTACCAATGGGACTTCGGCGCATTGTGGAGCTACCGGAGCCTGGTCTGGGTCGGGCTCGGCTACACGGTCGGATACACCATCCTGTGCGTGGTGCTGGGCCTCATCGTCGGCACCGCCGCGGGCCTCGGCCGGCTCGCCCAGTCCCGGTTCACGACCTGGCCGCTGATTTTCTACATCGAAGTGTTCCGCTGCACCCCGCTTCTGGTGCAACTGGTCTGGTTCTACTACGCGCTGCCGGTGCTGCTGGGCATCTCCATGTCGCCGGCGCTCGCCGCGACCCTGACCTTGAGCCTCTATGGCGGCGCCTTCTATGCCGAGATCATCCGCGCCGGCATCACCTCGATCGATGCCGGCCAATGGGACGCCGGAAGGGCGCTCGGCCTCGGCCGGCTATCGCTGATGCGCAAGATCATCCTGCCCCAGGCCTTGAAGCGCATGCTGCCGCCGCTGATGAACCAGTCGATCATCCAATTGAAGAACACCTCGCTCGTCTCGGTACTGGCGGTGCCGGACCTGCTGTACCAGGGCCAGGTCGTCACCGCGGCGACCTACCGGCCGCTCGAGGTCTATACCCTGGTGGCGCTGGTCTATTTCGCCGTGCTGTTCCCGCTGACCCTGGCGGTCCAGGGGCTGGAACGGCGGCTCGCCGTTCATGCCTGAGGCCCTGATCATCGGTGCCGGCATCGTCGGGCTGAGTGTAGCACTCGCCCTGCAGCGCGATGGCCATCGGGTGACCGTGCTCGATCCGGCGGGGCCGGCCGGCGGTGCTTCCTTCGGCAATGCCGGCTGGCTGAGTGGCGCCTCGGTCGTGCCGAGCGCCTATCCGGGCATGCTGAAATCCGTGCCCGGCTGGCTGCTGGATCCGTTGGGGCCCCTGTCGCTGCGCTGGCGCTACCTGCCCAAGGCCGCGCCCTGGCTGTGGCGCTTCCTGCGCGCCGGCACGACGCCGCAGATCCGGGCGCAGGCCAGGGCGTTGCGCGAATTGCTGGCGCCGTCGGTCGCCGCCCATCGGGCCTTGGCCGAGGCGGTCGGCGCCACCCATCTCATGCATCGGCACGGCGCGTTGTGGGTCTACCGGACGGAGACGGCATTCCGCGCCGACGCGGCAGGCGCGGCGTTGCGTAGGGCCAATGGCATTGAGGTCGACGACCTCGACGCCGACGCCCTGCGCCAGCTGGAACCGAGCCTCAGCCGCGACATCCGCTTCGCCCGCTTCATTTCGGAGAATGGCCATTGTGCCGATCCTGGCGAGCTGTGCCGCCTCGGCGCCGAGACGCTGGTGCGAGACGGCGGGCAGGTGCTGCGTGAGCGCGCCGTCGCGATCGAACAGCGCGACGGCCGGGTCGTGGCGGTGCGGACCGACCAGGCCAACCATGCCCTCGACTGGCTCGTCCTCGCCGCCGGCGCCTGGTCGGCGCCGTTGGCGGCCCAGTTGGGCGACCGGGTGCCGCTCGAGAGCGAGCGGGGCTATCACCTGGAAATCACGGCATCCGAGGCGATGCCGCGGCTGCCGATCATGTCCGGCGAAGGCAAGTTCGCGGTGACGCCGATGGCGGGCCGGCTGCGGCTTGCGGGCACCGTCGAATTCGCCGGCCTTGATGCCCCGCCCGACTGGCGCCGCGCCGACCTGCTGCTGCGCCAGGCACGGGCCCTGTTCCCAGCCCTGCCGGAAACGATGCCCGAAGCGCGCCTGTCGCGGTGGCTCGGTCATCGCCCCAGCACGCCGGACAGCCTGCCGGTGATCGGCCGGTCGCGTGCCGCCGCCAATGCCATCCATGCCTTCGGCCATGGCCATGTCGGGCTGGCCGGCGGTCCGTTCACCGGGACCCTGGTCGCCGACCTGATCGCCGGCCGGACGCCGCCGATCGACCTCGCCCCCTTCTCGCCGGGGAGATTCTGAAAGATGCGCCGGCTGATCCTGCTGCTGCTCGCCCTCGCCTGGAACCCTGCCTGGGCCGAAACCGAGTTGATCGCCGCCTATCCCGACGCGATCAAGGGACCGACGGCCGCCCATGGCGCGATCATCTGGAACCACGGTCTGTCGCAGCAGGAGGCTAACGCCAAAGCACCGATCGCGGCCGTGATGACGATGTTCCGGGACGCCGGCTGGGATGTCTATCGCCTGACCCGGGGCATCGCCGCGGATCGCGAAGAGGACAGTGTCGTGGCGTTGCTGGCTGCGATCGACGGGTTGAAGGCCAAGGGCTACGGCAAACTGGTGACGGCCGGCCAGTCGTTCGGCTCGTGGATCTCGCTCGCCGCCGCCGCGCGTACCGACAAGCTGACCGCGGTGCTGGTGAACGCCCCGGCGGCTTACGGCGACGCAAGCAAGCGCGGCTTCGAGCAGAACGCGACCCTGCTCTATCCCAAGCTGGAGGCCCTTCCGCATATCCCGGTCATCATCAGCTTCTTCAACCGCGACCTGTTCGATCCCGGCGGTCGCGGACCGAAAGCCGACCGGATCCTGGGCGAACGCGGCGTGCCGCACCTGATCATCGACCGGCCGGCCGTGCTCGAAGGTCATGGCGCCGGCAGCTCGGTCTATTTCGCCAGGCGTTTCGGCCCGTGCTGGCTCACCGCCGCCGAAACGGGCCAGATGCCTGCGCTCGCAAGCTGCGAGACCCATTGGGGCGAGACACCGAGCGCCGATCTGGCGCTGCCGGCCGGGTTCGCCATGACACCGGGCGGGCTGGCCGGCAAATGGTACGGCAACTACACAAGCGGGCGTGAGGTGATGCTGGCCGTGTCCCGCATCGAGGGCGATAAGGCGGCCGCATTGCTCTTGACGGGACCGACCAATGCCCTGGCGGCGGGATCGACACCGCTGACCGGCCAGGTGGCAGACGGCGGCCTGGCCTTCGCCGAGCCTGGCAAGACCCGGGTCGCCCTGACACCGGCGCCGGATGGCACCGCGACGCTGCTGTGGACCTCGGCCGACGGGACCGGCCGGCTCGCTGCCCTGCTTCATCGCGTCCCATGAGCGGGCACTTGCCCCGACGCGCCCGGACCGTCTACTGATCCCCTCTCATGACCAACTACGACGTCGTCATCATCGGTGCCGGGGCGGCCGGCCTCATGTGCGCGCTCAGCGCCGGCGGCCGCGGGCGGCGCGTGCTGCTGATCGACCATGCCGACGAGGCCGGCAAGAAGATCCTGATCTCGGGCGGCGGCCGTTGCAATTTCACCAACCGGGACGTGGTGCCCGACTGCTTCCTGTCGGCCAACCCGCATTTCGTGAAATCGGCGCTGAAGCGATACAGCCAACACGACTTCATCGCGCTGGTCGAGAAGCACCGCATCCCCTATCACGAGCGCAATCTGGGCCAGCTGTTTTGCGACGGCTCGGCGCGCGAGATCCTGGCCATGCTGCTGGCCGAATGCGCCGCGGCCGGCGTCCAGATCTGGCTCGACACCAAGGTGACGGCGATCGACAAGCCCGAGCGGTTCCGGATCGAGACCGATCGCCGGCCGGTCGAGGCTGAGGCGCTGGTGCTGGCGACCGGCGGCCTGTCGATCCCCAAGATGGGGGCGACCGGCTTCGCCCACGACGTCGCCCGGAAATTCGGCCTGAAGATGACCCAAACCCGACCGGCCCTGGTGCCCCTGACCGTCGGACCGGAGGATCTGGCACTGATGCAGCCGCTGGCCGGCGTCTCGCTCGATACCATGGCATCCCGCGAAAAGCGCCGGTTCCGCGAGGCGATGCTGTTCACCCACCGCGGCCTGTCCGGCCCGGTGATCCTGCAGATCTCGTCCTATTGGCAACCGGGCGAGACGATCCTGCTCGACCTGCTGCCCGACCTCGACCTGGCACCCTACCTGATCGAGCGCAAGAAAACCCGGCCCAAGGCCGAATTGAAGACCGTCCTGACCGAGATCCTGCCCGGCCGCCTCGCGCTGAAGCTGGTCGAGGACCGGATGCCGAACCAGTCGATGGCCACATATCCGGACAAGGCGCTGCTGCGCGTGGCCGAGCAGTTGAAACGCTGGCCGCTGAAGCCGGCCGGCACCGAAGGCTATGCCAAGGCCGAGGTGACATCGGGCGGCATCGACACCGACGGGCTATCGTCGCAGACCCTGGGCGCCAAGGCGGTGCCGGGTCTCCATGCCATCGGCGAGGCGGTCGACGTGACCGGCTGGCTGGGCGGCTATAATTTCCAATGGGCCTGGTCGAGCGGCTGGTGCGCCGGCCAGGCCGTCTGAAAAGGAAGAACAATGACCTATCGCGTCGCCGTCCTGGGCCTGGGCATCATGGGCCAGCGCATGCTGAGCCACCTGACGCTGCACGAGAAATTCGCCGTCCTCGGCGGCTGGGACGCCTCGCCCGAAGCGCGCGCCCATGCCAAGACCCTGCATCCGACCATCGATTTCGACACGCCGGCCGAGGCGCTGATCCGATCGGGCGACACCGACCTCGTCTATATCGGCGTGCCGCCCATGGCCCATGCCGGCTACGCCCTGGCGGCGATCGAGGCTAAGAAAGCCGTGCTGTGCGAGAAGCCGCTCGGCGTCGACGTCGCCGACAGCCGCGCGCTGACCCGGCGCATGGAAGCCTCCGGCCTGCCCCAGGCGGTCAATTTCGCCTATGGCTCGTCGCGCGCCGGCGAAGCGATCCAGAACGCCTATGCGGCCGGCGCGTTCGGCACCTTGCTGGGCGTCGACATTCGCCAGCATTTCGCGGTCTGGCCGCGTCCCTGGCAGGCGAACGCGAGGTGGCTGGCGCTCAGGGAGGAAGGCGGCTTCGTACGCGAGGTGCTGTCGCATTTCCTCTATCTGTGCGACCGCGTGCTGGGACCGGCGACGCTCGACACCTTCGACGTGCGCCATCCGGCCGATCCGACCCTGTGCGAGACCCACGCCAGCGCCCGGCTGACCGCCGCGGGCGTGCCGATCTCCGTCGCCAGCTCGGCCGGCGGCGTCGGTCCTGACCTGGTCGAGATCACGTTCTGGGGCACGAAAAAATCCCACCGCATCACCGACTGGTACCGGACCGAGGAGACCGAGGGCGGCCCCTGGGTCGAGACCACGCCGGTCGTCGAGGATTTCCGGCGCGACGGCGCCTTCCGGCAACTGAACCAGATCATCGCCATGCTCGAGGGCAAGCCGCACAGCCTGCCCGACTTCCGCGCGGCGTTGCGGGTCCAGGAATTGATCGAGGCGATCCTCGCGTGACCCGGCAGGCCAGGACATTGCTGCTGGTTGTGGCACTGATCCTGGTCGGGACGGTTTCGAGCGCGCTGACCCGGGTCTACGACCGGCTGCCGGACGATGCCCAGCCGCTACCGCCGCTGGCCGACGGCCTGTCGACAGTCGCGGCAACGGCCCGTCAGCAATTCGCCGATCGGGTCCGCGAGCGATTTGCCGCCGGCTCGGACGAGCGGGTCCTGATGCTGGAACTGTGGAAAGAAGGGTTCGAGCATCCGGGGGAAGGCGACGGTCGCCGGCATTGGGCCTCGCTGGAGCGGCGAAGCCTGGCCTGCACGCGCGCCTGGACCGTGACCTGGACGACCGACGAGGGCGGCCATCTCGCTACTATCGACGGGACCTACATCCCGTCATGCTCATGAACGACCGTACCAAGAGGGCATTATGACCGATCTCGATCTGGAGACGCTCACCGGCCATATCGACCGGCTGATCCAACCCTGGGCGAAGCCCGCGACGCCCGGCTGCACGGTCGGCATCCTGCGCGACGGCGAGGTGCTGCTGCAGCGCTCGGCCGGGCTTGCCAACATCGAGCTGGACGTGCCGATCGGGCCCGGGACCTGCTTTCGCGTCGCGTCGGTCACCAAGCAATTCACTTGCGCCGCGATCCTGCTGCTGGAAGCCGAAGGCAAGCTGTCGCGGGACCAGGAGATACACGAGCATCTGCCGGACCTGCCGGATTTCGGCGAGAAGATCACGCTCGACCACCTGATGCACAACACGAGCGGGCTGCGCGACTTCCTCGAACTGATGCGCATGAGCGGCATGGACCTGCAGATCCCGTGCAGCCCCGACGACCTGATGGGCGCAATCCGGCTGCAGCGCAGCCTGAATTTCACACCAGGCAGCCGGTTCTCCTATAGCAACACGAATTTCCTGCTATTGGGCCGCATCGTCGAAACGCTGAGCGGCCGGTCGTTGGGCGATTTCGTCGGCAGCCACATTCTGGCGCCGCTCGGCATGGGCTGCTCGCGGCTGGTCGAGACCACGGCCGAGCTGGTGCCCGGCCTGGCGACCGGCTATTTCCCGCAAGGGGAGACCTATGTCCGGGCCGGCCACGCCTTCCCGCAGGGCGGCGAGGGTGGCCTCGTGTCCTCGGTCGCCGATCTGGCGCGCTGGGACCATAATTTCACGACGGGCCAGGTCGGCGGCATGGCGCTGGTCGAGGCGCTGGCGCAGCAGGCGCCGTTCCTGAACGGGCTCGCCAATTCCTATGCGCGCGGTCTGCAGGTGAAATCCTATCGCGGGCTGAATACGGTGGATCACGGCGGCCTGTGGCCCGGCTTCAAGACCGAGTTCCTGCGCGTGCCGGCGCTGAACCTGACGATCATCGCCATCGCCAACAATGCGGCGGTCGATTGCTATCGCCTGGCGCATCGCGTGCTGGACGGTGCGATCGAGGGCCGCCCCGGCGTGGAACAGACTCCCGCCCTGCCGTCGCGCCCGGCTCTCGACCGGCTGGCCGGCCGCTATCTCGATCGGGAGAGTGCGGCCACCGTGGAATTCTCGGTTGCCGCCGACGGCACACCGATGGCCGCGATGAACGGTGTGCCCTTCGTGCTGGAGGCGACCGAAGACGGCCGGCTGTCCGCGGCGCGCGGCGCGTTCGACTTCGTCACGACGCTGGTCGACGAGCACGACAGCGTGCATGTCACCTTCGATGCCGGCGCCCATGCCGTGTTCGAACGGATGCCGCCAGAGCCGATCCCCCTGCCGAACGGCCTTGCCGCCCGCTATGCCTGCCCCGAACTGGGCGCGATCTGGACCGTGACGACAGAGAGCGACAACCTGGCGAAGATCGCCGTGATCGGGCCGCTGCATCACACCGGCCCGTGGAATGCCGTGGCGATCGAGGGCGATCAGTTGCGGGTCGAGATGCCGAGCGTGCTGTTCAAGGCCTGGCTCGACGTCCAGGTCCTGCGCGGCAACGGCACGATCGCCGGGCTGGAGGTCAGTGGCGGCCGGTCGAAGCGGCTGCGGTTCGACCGGATCGCGTGAGGTCGGCGTAGAGAGCCGAACGGCGCCAGCCCTCGGGACCAGCCAGGCGCGGCAGGTGCAGGATCGGCAAGTCCGGAGCAAACCGGCGGATGGCGGCCGCCGTCTCGACAGGCGGGACCGGCGAGTCGATCGATTCGCTGAGGATCAGGGCCGCGACCGGCACGCCCCGGCCGGCGAGTGTCGCCAGCGCCGTCAGCGTGTGGCTGATCGTGCCCAGGTAGGTACCGGCGACCAACAGTGCGGGGAGATCGAGCGCCGCCATCCAGTCGAGCACGGTATGGCGCTCGTCGAGCGGCGCCATCACCCCGCCGACCCCCTCGACCAGAACGAACTCATCCGGACCGTCGAGCGTCCCGCGGCAGAAGCGGACGAGATCGTCGAACGGCACGCGGCGTCCCTCACGGGCGGCCGCCATGTCGGGCGACAGTGCCGCCGTGAAATGCCAGGGGCAGATGCGCTTGACCGCGGGCCAATCCTGCTCCAGGCCCTGCGCCGCCAGCAGCACGGCCGGGTCGCTGTTGGCGAGATTACCATCGTCGACGCCGCTCGCGACCGGCTTCAGCCCGGCGACCGTCAGGCCGGCCGCCTGGGCGCCCTGCAGCAGGGCGGCACTTACGAAGGTCTTGCCGAGTTCGGTGCCGGTCGCCGTGACGAAGAAGCGGCTCACGGCAGCGCCGCGCGCACGGCGTCTGCCAGGGCCAGCACGTCGGCCTCGCTGTGGCCGGCGGAAAAGGTGATGCGCAGGCGCGCGGTGCCGGCCGGCACGGTCGGCGGCCGGATCGCGGTCACCAGGAAGCCCTGCGCCAGCAGCCGTTCCGAGGCCGCCATCGCCGCATCCGCCTCGCCGATCACGACCGGCACGATCGGGCTTTCGGCATGGGGCAGATTGAGCAGCCGCGTAAATTGGCGCGCACGCACGACGGGGGTCGTGGCCCATTCGGGATCGCCCTCGATGACGTCGAGCGCCGCGATGGCCGCGGCGACCGAAGCAGGCGGCAGGCCGGTGGTATAGACGAAGGAGCGCGCGCGGCTGCGCAGCAGCGCCACGATCGGCGCCGAGGCGCACAGATAGCCGCCATAGGATCCGAGCGCCTTCGACAAGGTGCCCATCTGCAACGGCACCAGCGACGGATCCTCCTTCGGCATCACGCCGATGCCGTGGGCATCGTCGCTCATCAGCCAGGCATCGTGGGCGGTTGCCAGCGCCGAGATCGCCGCGACCGGCGCCAGGTCGCCGTCCATGCTGTAGACCCGGTCGATCAGGATCATGCAATGGCGGAACTGGGTGCGCTCGGTCGCCAGCAGGTCGGTCAGGTGGCCGAGATCATTATGCCGGAACGGGACGACCCGGGCGCCCGACAGGCGCGCACCGGCGTTGAGGCAGGCATGGGCCAGTTCGTCGACGAGGATCAGGTCACCCTTGCCCGCAAGCGCCGGCACGATGCCGATGTTGGCGAGATAGCCGCTGCCGAACACGATCGCGTCCTCGGTGCCTTTGAGGGCCGCGAGCCGGGCTTCGAGCGTGGCATAGAGCGGGTGGTTGCCGGTCACCAGGCGCGAGGCGCCGGAGCCGGTGCCGTGGCTCTCGATCGCCGCGATCGCCGCCTGCTTCACGCGCGCGTCCTGGCTGAGGTTCAGGTAGTCGTTATCGCAGAACGACAGCAGCCGCCGCCCGTCGCGCCAGGCATGCACCGCCCCGTCGCGGCGTGTTTCCTTCAGGGTCCGGCGCAGCGACTTGGCGTCGAGGTCGGCGAGCTTCGCGTGGGCGAATTGATCGAGAGAGGACATGATGGGCCGAAAAGAGCGCCCGCGGGCGACGCTGTCAATGCCCGCATGGTCGGGCCAGCGCGCACCTCAATAGCCGCCGCCGGCATGCTGGTCCGTGTCGGAGGGCTTGGCGGGTTGGATCTGCATGCTGGTGCATGCAGCGATGCCGAGAGACAGCGATAGCAGCATCGCCGCCAAAATAGACGTCTTCATGGTTCGTCCCCCAGAGGTGATCGGTCGTTGCCCGCTCGCCTCTGAAGGACTCCCCGGAACGGCTTTTATTCCGGCCTCACCCCGCCCGCAGCACGACCGCGATCGGCAGGCGGGCCGCGCGGATGGCCGGGAACAGGCTGCCGACCATGCCGATGGCGCAGGCCCAGGCGATGCCGAGCAGGATGATGCCGGGTCCGATCGTCAGGTGGAACACGAGCTGGGTGAAATTGCCGCTCAAAGTATTGGCCGCATTGCCGTTGAAGAAGAACCAGGCGAGCGCCGCCCCGATGGCACCGCCGACGAACGACAGCAGCAATGCCTCGACGAACACCGAGATCACCACCGGCGCCGCGCCGAAGCCCAGCGCGCGCAGGGTCGCGATTTCGACCGCCCGGGTGCTGACCGCCGAATACATGGTGTTGAGCGCACCGAACAGCGCGCCCACCGCCATGATACCGCCGACGACATAAGCGATGAAGAACAGCATCTTCTGCAGGGTCGCCGACATGGCGGCGTAGTAGGCCGGCTCGCGCTCGACATCGACCGACAGGGTCGGGTTGGTGGTCAGGGCCGCCTTGAAGCCATCGAACGCGGCCGCATCGTCGAGCAAGACGGTGACGCTCTCGAACAAGTTGCGCCGATAGGCCGACATGACCGTTTCCGCATCGGCCAGCATCTCCGACTCATGGGCGTCGCCGCCGCTCTCGAACATGCCGACCACCGTCCAGTCGCTGTCGCGGAAGGCGATGTGGCTGCCGACCTCCAGCCCCTGGAACTGCGCCGCAGCCGATTTGCCGACGACGACCTCGCGTACCGCGGGCTGAAACATCCGGCCGGCGATCAGCCTGATTTCCGGATGGGTCGCCAACCCTTCGGGCCCGATCCCGCGCAAGGTGACGTTGACGCCGGTGGCGGAGCCCTTCTGCGGCAGGCCGACGATGACGAGCTCGTCGGCAGAGCCGACCGGCTTGCCGTCCGCGGTCTTGCGCACGCCGGGCGCGTCGAGGATGGTCAGCGCGTTCTCGCGCGAGATCGTGCTGCCCAGCTCGGACGTCGAGCCGCCGCGCATGACGATCGCCCGGTCCGCCCGGCCAGTATGGTCGAGCGCCGCCGAAAAGCCGAGTGCCATCGCCAGGACGGAGATCAGTACGCCCACGACGCCGGCGATGCCGACGACGATCACGAGCGACGTGCCGAGGCGCGACGGGACGTTCTGAAGGTTCATGGCCGTGACGGCCCCGATCTGCTTGAACAGGCTCATGGCATTTTCCTCACCGGCCCGCCAGGGCGTCGACGATGTTGAGGCGCATGGCGCGCCAGGCCGGCGGCAGGCCGGTCACCAGCGCCAGCAGCACCGCAACGCCGATGCCAAGGCCGACGACTTCCAGCGGCAGGTTCACGATGCCGACCACGTCCTTCAGCATCGGGAACAGGGCGGCGGCGGCGGCAAGGCCCAGGGCAGCGGCGATCACGCACAGCACCAGGCATTCCGCCAACACCAGCATCAGCACACCGCCGTCGGTGAAGCCCAGCGTCTTCAGCACCGCCAGTTCCGGCACCCGCTCGCGCAGCGACTGCATCATGGTGTTGCCGGTCAGGAACAAGAGGGTGAAGAACACGGCGCCCAGGATCGCGGTAACGATGAAATTGATGTCGCCCATCTGCTTGATGAACGACTGCTGAAATTCCTTCTCGGTCTGGGTCTTGGTCTCGTCCTGGGAATTCAGGAACAGCTTGTCGATCGCCTCGCCGGTCGCGACTGCCGTCGTCGGATCCTTGATCCGGACGATGTACCAGCCGATCGTGCCTTTGCCAAACGCGCGCGCCTCGTCGAAATAGGCATGGTTGATGAAGAAGGCGTTCTCCTGCCCTGCGTCCTGCGGATCCTCATAGATGCCGACGACATCGAAATCCCAGTCGGACGTGCCGTCCGGCTTGGTCCAGATCGTCGAATGCAGCGGCACCCGGTCGCCGATCTTCCAGCCGTATTTGTGGGCAAGCCCGATTCCGATCACCACGCCGGTCCGCGTCCGCTTCCAGGTGTCCAGTTGTTCCTTGGGCAGCTTGAATTCCGGATACAGGTTGAAATAACGCTCCGGATCGACCGGGAACGAAAAGATGAATTGCTTCGGGTCCTGGTAATAGGCGCCGAACCAGCTGGCGAAGGCCACGTGGTCGACGCCGGGCAGCGCCTCGATCTGCGCCAAGTCGGCATAGGGCAGCGGTTCGGTGAAGCTGATGCGGCTGACCGTCACCAGGCGGTTGACGTTCGCCGCGTCGACGCCCCGGCTGAACGCGGCATTGGTCCCCTGCAGCATACCGAACAGCAGGAACGCGATCAGGATCGACAGCAGGGTAAAGAAGGTCCGGGTGCGCTTGCGCCACAGCCCGGCCCAGACGAGGGGCAGGAATTTCATGCCGCCGCCCTCGCCGCATCGGCCAGCTGGCCCTTGTCGACATGCAGGTGGCGCGAGGCGAACTCGGCGGCCTTCGGATCGTGGGTGACCATGATGATGGTCTTGCCCTGCTCGCGGTTCAGCAGCTGCAGCAGATGCAGGATCTCGTCGGCGGTCTGGCGGTCGAGATCGCCGGTCGGCTCGTCGCAGACCAGGAGCGTCGGGTCGGCGACGAGCGCCCGGGCGATGGCGACGCGCTGCTGCTGGCCGCCCGACAATTCGCTGGGCTTGTGCTTGGCGCGGTCGCCCAGGCCCACGATGTCGAGCGCGGTCGCCACGTTGCGCTTGCGCTCGGCCCGGCTCAAGGAGGTCAGCAGCAGGGGCAGCTCGACGTTCCGCTCCGCCGTCATCATCGGCATCAGGTTGTAGAACTGGAAGATGAAGCCCACGTGGCGGGCCCGCCACTTGGCGAGCTGGCCTCCGGACAGCCGGTCGATCCGCTCGCCGGCAACCGAAACCTCGCCCTCGGTCGGTTGGTCGAGCCCGCCGATCAGGTTGAGCAGGGTGGTCTTGCCCGAACCCGACGGCCCCATGATCGCGACGAAATCGCCGGCCTCGATAGTGAGGTCTAGGGAATGCAGCACCTCGACCTGTTCCTTGCCGCGACGATACCGCTTCAGGACGTTCTTGAGCGTGACGATCGCACTCATCTGGGAGACACTCCTATGCTGGTGGCTGTCGCGGCCTAATCTTCGATCTTGATGCGGGTGTCCTCGGCGAGCTTGGACAGATCGCCCAGCGCGATCCGGTCGCCGGCCGCCAGGCCCGCGAGGATCGTCTGGCTGTCGCCCGTACGGGCGCCCAGGCGGACCGAGCGCCGTTCCAGCCGGTCGTCGTGCAGCACGAACACCGTCCCGGTCTCGCCCGAACCCGCGGCCACGCCCGCCGCCGGCACGACGACACCTGCGGCGACGGGCGCGCCCGGCACCGGCGCCGCAGGCGCCTCTGCCAGGAACGCCACGCGCAGGCCCATTTCCGGCAGGATGCGCGGATCCTTCTGCTTGATGCCGACCCGGACCTTGAGCGTCGCCTTAGACCGGTCGGCGGTCGGGATCACGGCGATGACCGCGGCCGGGATCTGCCAGTCGGGATAGGCATTCAGCTTCAGCATCGCCGGTTGCCCGGCATGGACGCGGTTGATGAAATTCTCGTTCACGTCGATCTCGCCTTCCAGCGAATCCATATCGACGATCGTGCCGATGCCGGTACGGGTGAAGCCGCCGCCGGCCGAGATCGGCGAGACGATTTCGCCGGGCTGAGCCGCCTTGACCGTGATCACGCCGGCGAACGGCGCCTTGACCACCGTGTCGTCCTCATTGCGTTCGGCAACTGCCAGGTTGCTCTGGGCGACGGCAACCGTCCGTTCGGCGACGTCGACCGCCGTCTGCAGACCGTCGTAGGACGCCTTGGTATTGTCGAAGCTGTCACGGCTGATCATGTCGCTTGCCGATTGCTTCCGGCTGCGCTCGTAGATCGGCTGAGCGTCGGCATAGGCGACGCGCGCCGACTTCAGTTGTGCCTGCGCCTGGTTCACCTGCGCCTGGGCCTGGTCGAGCGCCGCCCGGGCGTTCGAATCGTCGAGCCGGCCCACGACCTGGCCCTTGTCGACATGCTGGCCTTCCTCGATCAACACCTCGGTGACCTTGCCGGTGATCTTTGCCGAAACCGTCGCCTGCCGGCGCGCCACGACATAACCGGATGCGTCGAGCAGCGAGGCACCGGCGGTCGGCTGGCCGTCGCCGACCGCCGGACGCGCGACCGCCACGCGGATCGGCACGGTGCCGGATTGGGACAGCATCAGCCACGCACCGCCGCCGCCCGCTGCCAGGACCAGGATCGCCACCAGAATCCACCATGCCCGTCCCGACCCGCGCACCGGCGTTTCCGTGCGGTCGATGCGCAGGCGGCGTAGTTGCGAAGACTTGTCGTCCAAGGGCAGGGCTCGACTTTCGGAAGACGGGTATCGGAACAGGCGCTCGAAACCCCGACCGGCACGACCGGAGGAAGAAGGCGCGACGCCGGATGCGCCCGCGGTTTATTACCAAATCCTCACCGCCGGGCGCCAGAGATTTGCAAATTTAACGCACGATCGGTCGTTCATTTGAGAACGCAAGGAATGACATCAAACAATTCGGTTACCAGACTTCGCTCCGATATTTTCTCTTTTCGGCGCGAACTGATATGGAAGTGAGAGGAGATGCGATCATCGACGCGCCGACATGCCGCCCGATATCCCGGATCGACACCCTGTTGCCCGCCGCCCGGTTCGCCGACGCGCGACGACCGTGAAAACTCGCAATCTGTTGGGTCGGACCTACCCCGCCGCCATCAAGCCGTTCCATCGGATCATCGCCAGGACCAGCTGAGCCAAGTGTCCATCCGCCGACGCTGGGCCGGCCGGAACGAGACCCACGTTGCATCCGTCCCGCCCTCTGCCTATGCTCCGGCCGTTTTTCATCGTCTCGTCACATGAGAGAGGGCCAATTGCCCGATACATCCGTCGCCTCAGGCGTTCGCCATGATTGGACCCGGGCCGAGATCGCCGCCCTGTTCGACCTGCCCTTTTCCGATCTGATCCATCGCGCCCAGAGCGTCCATCGGCAGAATTTCGATCCGAACCGGGTTCAGCTCTCCACGCTGCTGTCGATCAAGACCGGCGGCTGTCCCGAGGATTGCGGCTATTGCTCGCAAAGCGCCCATTTCGAGACGGGCGTGAAGGCCGAGAAGCTGATGGCGGTCGAGACCGTGCTGGCCGACGCCCGCCGGGCGCGCGACGCCGGTGCCACGCGCTATTGCATGGGCGCCGCCTGGCGCAGCCCCAAGGACAAGGACCTGGAAGCGGTCTGCGACATGATCGAGGGCGTCCGCGCCATGGGCATGGAGACCTGCGTCACGCTGGGCATGCTGAATGCGGTCCAGGCGGCCCGGCTCAAGACCGCTGGCCTCGACTATTACAACCACAACATCGACACCTCGCCGGAATATTACGAGAAAATCGTCTCGACCCGCTCGCTCGACGACCGGCTGGGCACGCTTTCCCACGTGCGCGACGCCGGCATCCATGTCTGCTCCGGCGGCATCATCGGCATGGGCGAGCAGCGCAGCGACCGGGTCGGCATGCTGTGGACCCTGGCCACGCTCGAGGATCATCCCGACAGCGTGCCGGTCAACATGCTGGCCGAGACCGAGGGCACGCCGCTCGGCCATTCGGCGCCGCTCGAACCGCTGGAGCTGGTCCGCACCGTCGCGGTCGCCCGCATCCTGATGCCACGCTCCATGGTTCGCCTGTCGGCCGGCCGCGAGGGTTTGAGCGACGAGGCCCAGGCGCTGTGCTATCTCGCCGGCGCCAACTCGATCTTCTTCGGCCCGCGCCTCCTGACCACGAACAATCCGGCCAACGAGCGCGACGTGGTGCTGTTCGATCGTCTCGGCATCAAGCCGATGGAAGTCGGCGCCGCCGCGGAATGAGCGACCGCCAGCTTCGGCTGATGATGGAGCCGCGCAGCGCGCTGTGGCGGCCCTACACGCAGATGAAGCTGGCGGCGCCGCCGCCCCAGGTGCGCGCGACCGACGGCGTGCGGCTGGAGCTGGAAGACGGGACCCGCCTGATCGATGGCATCTCGTCCTGGTGGACCGCGTGCCACGGCTATAACCACCTGCATATCCGGGAGGCGGTCGCCGACCAGCTGGGCCGCATGCCGCACGTCATGTTCGGCGGCCTCAGCCACGAACCGGCCGAGCGGTTGGCACGCCGCCTGGCCAAGCTGCTGCCGGGCGATCTCGACCATGTATTCTTTACCGATTCCGGCTCGGTCGCGGTCGAAGTCGCCATGAAGATGGCCATGCAATATTGGCTGAACCGCGGCACCAAGGGCCGGCACCGTTTCGTGGCCTTCCGCGACGGCTATCACGGCGACACGATGGGCGCCATGTCGGTGACCGACCCGGACGGCGGCATGCATGCTCGTTTCTCGGGCTATCTGCCGGCCCAGTTCGTCGCCGACCTGCCGACCGACCTCGACCGGATCGCCAGCCTGGAATCGCTGCTGGCGCGCCACCGCGACGAGATCGCCGGCGTCATCGTCGAGCCGCTGGTCCAAGGCGCCGGCGGCATGAAGTTCCATGATGGCGACACGCTCAGGCGCATCGCCAACGCCGCCGCCCGGCACGGCCATCTGCTGATCGCCGACGAGATCATGACCGGCTTCGGCCGGACCGGCCGGATGTTCGCCTGCGAAGAGGCCGACATCGTGCCTGACATCATCTGCCTGTCGAAGGCGCTGACCGGCGGCACCATCGCGCTCGCCGCCACCGTCGCGCGCACTCACGTGTTCGACGCCTTCTGGTCCGACGATCCGGGTGCTGCCCTGATGCACGGGCCGACCTTCATGGCCAACCCGCTCGCCTGCGCCGCGGCCAACGCCTCGATCGACCTGTTCGAGCGCGAGCCGCGCCTGGCCCAGGTCCGCACGATCGAGGCGGCGCTCGCCCAAAGCCTGGAACCGGCCCGTGCCCTGCCCGGCGTGGTCGATGTCCGCGTCCAGGGCGCGATCGGCGTAATCCAACTGACCCAGCTCAAGGACGCCGGCTGGCTGCGCCGCCGCTTCATCGAGCTGGGCGTCTGGTCGCGCCCGTTCGGCGACATCCTGTATCTGGCGCCGCCGTTCGTGATCACGCCCGACGATCTGCAAATCCTGACCGATGCGATGGTGACCATCGCCCGCGAATGGTCCGATCGCTTCGGCGGCTAGCTACTGCATGCAATTGTAGTCGAAATTCCTGCCTATCGACCAGTTTAAGGATATTTTTGACGTCTATTGCATGCAATAACGAAATCCGGCATCTTCGATCGAAAGATCTAGAGGGAGGATGCTGTCATGCAGCCTACTGCGGTGCCGCCGATCGCCGAAGGGTTCGCCAAGCCCGATTTCCCCTTGAACGCCTGGTACGCGGCGGCCTGGGACGTCGAGTTGAAGCATGCGCTGCTGCCGCGCATGATCTGCAACAAGCGCCTGGTGTTCTATCGCACGACGGACGGCACGCCGGTCGCCCTCGAAGATGCCTGCTGGCATCGCATGCTGCCGCTGAGCAAAGGCCGGCTCGACGGCGACACGCTCGTCTGCGGATACCATGGCCTGCGCTACGAGGCTGGCGGCCGCTGCGTGCACATGCCGTCCCAGGAGACGATCAACCCCGCGGCTTGCGTGCGCAGCTTCCCGATCGTGGAAAAGCACCGTTACCTGTGGGTCTGGATGGGCGACCCGGCGCTGGCCGATCCGGCGCTGGTGCCGGACATGCATTGGAATCACGACCCTGACTGGGCCGGCGACGGCAAGACCATCCATGCCAGGTGCAACTACAAACTGGTCGTCGACAACCTGATGGACTTGACCCACGAGACCTTCGTGCATGGCGGCAGCATCGGCCAGGACGCCGTAGCCGAGGCACCGTTCGAGGCCCATCACGGACCGAATTTCGCCGAGATCTCGCGCTGGATGATCGACATCGAGCCGCCGCCGTTCTGGGCCAAGCAGTTGGGCAAGCCCGGCCGGGTCGATCGGTGGCAGATCATCCGGTTCGAGGCGCCCGGCACCGTCGTGATCGACGTCGGCGTGGCGCCCACGGGTACGGGCGCGCCAGAGGGCGACCGCAGCCAGGGCGTCAACGGCTACGTGCTGAACACCATGACGCCCGAGACCGACGGCACCTGCCATTATTTCTGGGCCTTCGTGCGCAATTACCGGATCCATGAGCAACGCATCACGACCGAGTTGCGGGACGGCGTCACCGGCATCTTCCACGAGGACGAGATCATTCTGGAAGCGCAGCAGCGCGCGATCGACGAGAATCCGGACCGGACCTTCTACAATCTCAACATCGATGCCGGTGCGGTCTGGGCCCGGCGCCTGATCGATCGCAGGATCCAGGCCGAGCGGGCGCCCCGGCATCAGGCTGCCGCGGAATGAGCGGCGAGGCGATGGCCCGGCCCGGCCAGCAGCTGAAGGCGGTGCTGCGCCTGCGCGAGCTGTTGCTGTCCGGCGAATTCGGCCCGGGCGAACGGGTCGCCGAAATCCCGCTCGCAGCCCGGCTCAGCGTATCGCGCACGCCGTTGCGCCTGGCGCTGCTCACCCTGGCCCATGAAGGCCTGCTAGAAATGCTGCCGGGCGGCGGCTTCGTCGTGCGGGATTTCGACCCTGCCGACATTGCCGACGCGATCGAGCTGCGTGGTGTGCTGGAAGGCACCGCGGCGCGCATGGCGGCGGAGCGCCTAACCGATCCGGCCGATCTGGCGCCGCTTCGGGCCGCGGTCGAGGCGATGGAGCCGCTGGTCCGAACGCCCGAGCCCGGCCTCGCCGATTTCGAGCGCTATGTCGCGGCCAACGAGATCTTCCATGCGCGGCTGCTCGATCTGGCCGGCAGCCCGATGCTGCGCCGGGCGATGGCCCAGGCGATGGTGCTGCCCTTCGCTTCGCCCAATTCCTTCGTGCTGACCCAGGCCGACCTGCCCGAGAGCCGCGAGATCCTGTTGCTGGCCCAGGCGCAGCACCGCGCGATCCTGGAGGCGATCGAGGCGCGCGAGGGCACCCGGGCGGAGGCACTGGCCCGCGAACACGCGCGGCTCGCCAAGCAGAACCTGAAACTGGCACTGGGCGACGCGGCCCTGTTGGCGAGCGTGCCCGGTGCGGCGCTGATCCGGCGCGATCCAGTCGACGGAGGGCGCAAGATTGCAAGCTGACGGCAGACAGGTCCGCGTCCGGGTTCGCGCCATCCACGAGCCGGCCCGGGACGTCCGGCTGTTCGAACTGGTGCCCGAGACCGGTGCGGCTACGCCCTATCCGGCCGGCAGCCATCTGACGGTCATGCTGTCCGACGGCCTCGCACGCAGCTATTCGCTGATCGGCGAGGAGCCCACGGACGGCGCTTGGTGGATCGCGGTCAAGCGCGTCGTTCCCAGCCGCGGTGGATCAGCCGCGATGTGGGCGCTGGAGGCCGGCGCCATCCTGACCGTGACCGAGCCGCGGAGTCATTTCGACCTGGCGCTCGGGCGGCCGGACTATCTGTTGATCGCCGGCGGCATCGGCATCACGCCGCTCGTCGGCATGGCAGAGCGGCTGGTCCGTCTCGGCCACAGGCCCCGCCTGATCTATGCCGCCCGCAGTCGAGACCAGATGGCATTCATCGATCGGCTGCAGCCGCTGCTGGGCGACGGACTGACCCTGATCGTCGACGACGAAGGCGGCAGCCTCGATCTCGCCGGAGAAATCACCCGGCTGCATGCCGACGGCGAGATCTACATGTGCGGCCCGGCCGGGATGATGGCCGCGGCGCAGGCCGCCTGGCAACAGGCGGGACGCCTACCCACCCGCCTCAGGTTCGAGACGTTCGGATCGAGCGGCAACCGCCCGGCGGTGCCGTTCACGGTCCATGTCCGCGACCATGGGCGCGACGTCCTGGTGCCGGCGGATCGCAGCCTGCTGGATGCCCTGGCCGACGAAGGTATCGAGCTTGCCTATGATTGCCTGCGCGGCGAATGCGGGTTGTGCGTGGTCGAGGTGGCGGCACCGGCCAGCGCGATCGACCACCGCGACGTGTTCCTGAGCGCGCACCAGAAGCAGGCCGGCGCCAGGCTCTGCGCCTGCGTTTCGCGGGCGGACGGCAAGATCACCATCGATACCGGCTATCGCCCGGCACTGACTCGGGTAGGCTGAAATGAGACGAGCCGGGACGGCAAGAGCCCGGCCTTCACGGGGGAGAAGTACATGACGCGCGTTCCATTCCGGCAAGCCGGTCTCGCGGCTGTCCTGCTGGCCAGTCCCTTCGCGGCCCAGGCGGCGATCCCGAACAATACGGTCAAGGTCGGCATCCTGAACGATCAGTCCGGCCCGTTCGCCGACCAGTCCGGCAAGGGCTCGGTCGCGGCGGCGGAGCTGGCGGTCGATGATTTCAAGAAGGAGGCCGGCCCGCTCAAGGTCGAGATCCTCTATGGCGACCATCAGAACAAGCCGGACATCGGCTCGAACATCGTGCGCCAATGGGTCGACCAGGACGGCGTCGCCGCCGTGGCCGACGCGGTCAATTCGGGTGTCGGCCTCGCGGTCAACCAGATCATGAAGGACAAGAACCGGACCTTCGTCGCGACCAACGTCGGCACCTCGGATCTCACGGGCAAGTTCTGCCAGCCGACGACCGTGCAATGGAACATGGACACCTGGGCCATGGGCAATGCCACGGCCAAGGCCCTGGTGAAGCAAGGCGGCGACAGCTGGTACTTCATCTCGTTCGACTATGCGCTGGGCCAGGCACTGCAGCGCGACGCGACCGAGGCGCTGGGCAAGCTCGGCGGCAAGGTCGTGGGCTCGATCAAGCATCCGCTCGGCACGACCGATTTCGGCTCGTACCTGCTCCAGGCCCAGGGGTCGGGCGCCAAGGTCATCGCGTTTGCCGACACCGGCGGCGACCTCATTACCGGTGTCAAGCAGGCGGCCGAATTCGGCATCACGCCGAAGCAGACGCTGGCCGGCCTGTTCACCCAGATCACCGACGTCGACGCGCTCGGCCTCAAGGCGGCCCAGGGACTGATCGTGACTGAATCCTTCTATTGGGATCTGAACGACGCGACCCGCGCCTTTTCCAAGCGGTTCGCCGACAAGATGGGCGGCCGCATGCCGACGGCGAACCAGGCCGGCGTCTATTCCTCGGTCCTGGCCTACCTGCGCGCGGTCAAGGCGGCGGACACGATCGACGGCGACAAGGTCGTGGCCCAGATGCGGTCGAAGCCGATCGAGGATCCGCTGATCGGTCCGGTCAACGTCCGCATCGACGGTCGTGCCACCCATGCCATGTACGTGTTCCGCGTGAAGAAGCCGGAACAGTCCAAGGGCCGCTGGGACGATTACGAGCTGCTCGCGACCATCCCGGCCGCGGAAGCCTTCCGCCCGCTGGCCGACGGGGGCTGCCCGCTGGTCCATTGAAACCGATGCCGGCCGCGCCCGTCCAGGGGCGGCCGGCAACGCGTTTTCAGGAAGCCGCGCGCGCCGATGCCTCGGCTTCGAGCGGGACGCCGATCGCCTCCCGTCCGAGGAAGCTGCCGTAGATCATCAGCGCGTGATCCAGCGGATCAATGGCGGGCATCCCGGTCAGAGGCCGCCCTCCGGTCTCCAGCATCCGCAGATCGACCGGCCGTCCCCGCTCGATCGCAGTGGCGATCGCCGCGAACTGGCGCTGGTGCGCCGGCGATAGGAAATACGCCGGCAGCAACAGATGACATACCGCCCGGTAGATCCGGTTGTCCGTCAGGATCGCCGCGATCAATTCCCGTTCGGCGTCCAGGATTCCATAGTTTCGCTCACAGTCCAGGCCGGCCATGATCTTCCCCCCGATCTTGCCAGATCTCCATCATGACGGACGCCGGGCGAGCCGGTTCTGCAACAGCACGACGAGGAGCAGGAAGGCGCCGCGGATGACGGATTGCCAATATGCGCTTAGCGTGAAATCGCCCTTGCCGTTCTCGAAATTGAGGATGTTGAAGATGAGGCCGAGTAGCAGGGTCCCGGCGAGCGTGAAGCCGACCGATCCCATGCCGCCGGTCAGGAGCGTCCCGCCCACGACGACGGCCGCGATCGCGAACAATTCCCAGCCCTGACCCTCGGTCGGTTGGCCGGCACCGAATTGCGCGGCCAGGATGACGCCGGCGAGGCCGGCCAGGCCGCCGGTCAGGACATAGACCAGCAGTTTGACCCGCGCGACCGGCAGCCCCATGAGCCGCGCCGCCTCCTCATTGCCGCCGATCGCCAGCACGGCCCGGCCGAAGCCGGTCAGATTGAGCAGCACCGACCCCAGGACGAAGGCAACCCCGGCAATCCAGGCCGGAATGGGAAACCCCAGGAAATCGCCGCCGCCGAGATCGGTGAAGGACGTGTCCCATGAGACCGAAACCGACTGGTTCCCCGAAATCAGCAGCGCCAGGCCGCGCGCGCCCAGCATGGTCGCGAGCGTGGTGACGAAGGCCGGCAGCCGCGCCCGCGAAATCGCCAGGCCGTTGACCAGCCCGACCCCAAGACCGGCGGCGATGCCCGCGGCCAGGCCCGCGCCGAGGCCGACGTCGCTCAGGCCGGCCGACACCACGCTGGCGAGCGCCGCCGTGGCACCCACCGAGAGATCGATGCCGCCGGTCATGATGACGAAGCCCATGCCCAGCGCCACCAGTGCGAACATGGCATTGTAGCGCAGTACGCTCATGACGTTGTAGAGGCCGAGGAAATCATCATAGCGCACGGCCCCGAAGACGATCAGCAGGACCAGCGCCAAGACGACGCCCTGGCGCTGCAGCAGGGCAGCGTGGCGATTGCCCCGGGGCCTGGGGCCGGAGGAGATCGTATCGATCGCACTGGTCATGGCGCCCGCCCGACTTGTTGGAGATAGACCGCCGCCAGGATGACCGCGGCTTTGACCACCAGTGCCGCTGCGTCGGGCACGCCGTGGGACAGCAGCGTATAGCGCAGCAGCTGGATGATGAGCGCGCCCAGCAGCGTGCCGATGATCGAGGCGCGTCCGCCGGTCAATGCCGTGCCGCCGACCGCGACCGCCGCGATTGCGTCGAGTTCCATGCCGAGGCCGACGAGATTGGCGTCGGACGAGGAATTGATCGCGATCACGATCAGCCCGGCGATGCCCGACAGCAGGCCGGACACGGCGTAGACCAGGATCGTGATGCGCGCGACGGGCAGACCGGCGAGCCGCGCCGCAGCCTCGTTTCCGCCGATTGCGAGCAATTGCCGGCCATAGAGCGTGCGGCGGATGGCCCATGCCGCCAGCCCCACCACCACCGCCATCAGCCAGACCTGGATCGGCACGCCCAGCACGCGACCCAGCCCCAGCGCGTGGAAACTGGCGTTGTGGAAGGCCTGCAGATTGCCGTTGGTCATGACCTGCGCGATGCCGCGCCCGGCGATGAACAGCACGAGGGTGGCCACGATCGGCTGAATGCGGAAGCGGGCGACGAGCCAGCCGTTGAAGCTGCCGAACGCCATCGCGACCAGGACCGGCACGAAGAAGGCGAGCACATCCGCGAACGGGCCCGGCCCGATCCCCAGCAGCCGCCCGGCAAAAATGAGCGGCGCCAGCGCGCCGGCAATCGCCATCAGCGAACCGACCGACAGATCGATGCCGCCCGTGGCGATGACCATGGTCATGCCGACCGCGACGATGACGATGGTCGTCACTTGCGTCAGGTTGACGTAGAGCGTCTGCAGGCTGATGAAATGCGGCGTCGCGACCAGGTTGAATAGAAGAAGGATGGCAAGCGCCAGAACGACACCGCCCAGGGGACCGCCGCGCGGCATGGCCAGACGCAGGCGACGGCGGGACGCCACGATCTCAAGCTCCTGCACGGCTCTCCTCCCCCGTCGGGGCGAGCCCATGGGCCATGGCGTTCATGATGGCATGCTCGCTCGCCGCATCATGGTCGAAGGCGGCGACCGAGCGGCCGTCCCGCAAGACGCTCACCCGATGGCAGCCCTCGGTCAATTCCTCGAGCTCCGACGAGATCATCAGGACGCCGAGCCCGTCCCGGGCGAGCTCGCGGATCAAGGCCTGGATCTCGGCCTTGGCGGCGACGTCGATCCCCCGGGTCGGTTCGTCCAGGATCAGCAGCTTGGGCTGCAGGCACAGCCAGCGCGCCAGCAGCACTTTCTGCTGATTGCCGCCCGACAGCTCGCGGATCTTCTGTTCGGAACTGGCGAGCCTGATGCCCAGGCGCTTGATCAGCCGATCGACGATCTCGCGCTGGCGTGCCTGGTCGATCACGCCGCGACGCGTCAGTTGCGGCAGCAGCGCCAGGGTCAGGTTGTCCCTGACCGACATGTCGGGCACGATGCCTTCGGTCTTGCGATCCTCCGAGCAGAAACCGATGCCGGCGCGGATCGCGTCGCGGCTGCTGCGGAAACCGGCCGCCGCACCGTCGACGCGGATCGTCCCGCCTTGCGGCCGGTCGGCGCCGAAGATCGCGCGGGCGGTTTCGGTCCGGCCCGATCCCAGCAGGCCGGCCAGGCCCACGATCTCGCCCGCGCGAACGTCGAGATCGACGCCGGCGACGCGCGGCGCCGATTTCAGCCCGGCCACCTCCAGCACCTTGTGGGGGCGTGGGGCGAAATCCTCGTCGAAGGCAGTGGCGCCGAACCGCTTCACCTCTTCCAGACTACGCCCGAGCATGGCCGCGACCAGTTCGAGCTTGCCGATGCTCGCCATCGGCTGATCCGCGACCGTCATGCCGTCCCGCATGATCGTGACCCGGTCGCACACCGCGTAAAGCTCGTCCAGCCGATGGCTGACGAAGATCACGCCGATGCCGCGCGCCTTCAATTGCCGGATCACACCGAACAGCACCGCCACCTCGCGATCGTCAAGCGACGAGGTCGGTTCATCCATGACCACGAGCCGGGCCTGCTGGTCGAGGGCCCGGGCGATCGCGACCATCTGCTGGGTCGCTGTATTGAAGCGGTGCAACGGCTGGCGGACATCGATGGAAACGTCGAACTGGGCCAAGAGCGCCGCGGCCTGGGCGTGCATGCGGCGCCAGTCGATCAGGCCCCAGCGCCGCGGCTCCCGGCCGAGAAAGATGTTCTCGGCAACCGATCGCAACGGCACCAGGTTGATTTCCTGATAGATCGTCGCGATGCCGCCGGCCTGGGCTTCCTGGGGCGTGCGGAACGCGACCGGCCGGCCGTCGAACCGTATCGAGCCGCGGTCGAGGGCAACCGCGCCGGTCAGCACTTTGATCAGCGTCGACTTGCCGGCGCCGTTCTGGCCGATCAGGGCCAGCACCTCGCCGCGCGCGACGGTCAGGCTCGCCTCCTTGAGCGCCGCCACGCCCGAGAAGCTCTTGGCGATGCCGGACATCGAAAGCAGGATATCGTCGGTCATGGCACCTCCATCATCGGCTCGCGGGGGCAGTCCTGGCCACCCCCGCGAAGGCGCGTGTCAGTAGGAGCCTGCGAGGCTCTGGGCCGCGTTGGAAGAATCGTAGAAGTGATCCTTGTTCACCACGATCGGCTCGATCTTCTTGCCGGCGGCGTAATCGGCCGCGGCTTCGAACGCGCCCGGACCGAAGCGTGGATTGCACTCGACCGTCGCGCCCAGCTTGCCGTCGATGATCGCCTGCAGGCCGTCCTTCTCGCCGTCGATCGAGACGAGCGTGATATCCTTGCCCGGATGCCGTCCCGCCGCCTCGAGCGCGGTGATGGCGCCCAGCGCCATCTCGTCATTATGCGCAAAGACGGCAGTCGCTTCGGGATGGGCCTGCAGCAGGGTCTCCATCACCTGCCGCCCCTTGTCGCGGGTGAAGTCGCCGTCCTGGGATGCCACGATCTGCATGCCGGGTGATTTGGCGATCACCTCCATGAAGCCTTTCTTGCGGTCGTTCGCGGGCGAGGAACCGCTGGTACCCTGCAGTTCGATGATCTTGGCAGTGCCCCCGGTCTTCTTGACCAACCAGTCGGCGGCGCGCCGGCCCTCTTCCACGAAGTCCGAGCCGATGAACGAGACATAGTCCCGTCCGGCCTTGGCCAGGGTCGGGTCGACGCCACGGTCGATCAGGAACAACGGAATTCCGGCCTTCTTGGCCTTCATGACCGCGGGAATCAGCGGTTTTTCCTCGCGCGGACTGAGGAAGATCACGTCGACATGTTGGGCGATCATGGAATCCACGTCGGCGACCTGTTTCGCCGCGGAGCTGTTCGCATCCGTGTAGACGAGCTGCCAGCCGCGCTTCGCCGCCTCATCCTTCATGCTCTGCGTCTGGGCAAGACGCCACGGATTGTTGCTCTCGGTCTGGGCAAATCCAACCTTGTAGGTGGGCTTTTCCTTGAGCTTGGGCAGGTCATCCGCCCTGGCCATGGGTGCCGCCACGAGGGCGGCGAGACAGGCGGCCGCAATGAACAACCCCGAACGTTTGCCGTCCATGCCTTGGGTCCTCCCTATTTGCCTACTTGATCGATGCTCTGGTGGCACCGTCGATCGCAGAGTGAAGACAGAGCGAATCACTGTCAATATGTATGAGTAATTATTCGTTAACCTTGTTTTTTGCCAACCAGTAGGCCGAATTCCTCGGAATTTACTCCGGATTTTTTGTGGATTTGTTCCTGCCGGCAACACGCATTGAGGGTATTGGCAATGCGCTTGCTCTTGTTCGATCGAGAATCGTTCGTATACTAACGACGAGCGATTGACCCGGGAGGCGATGATGGCGCATGACGAACCGGCGAAACAGGATGGCACGGCCAAGCTGGTCATCCGCAACATCGGCCTGCTGCTGAGCGGCGATCTGGCCCGGCCGATTCTCGATGCGGACACCATCGTCTCGGTCGGTGGACGGATCACGGCGATCGGCCGCGAGAAGGACGTCGACACCGAGGGCGCCCATACCCTGATCGACGCGAACGGCGCCGCGGTCGCCCCGGGCCTGATCGACAGCCATGTCCACCCGGTCGTCGGCGATTGGACCCCGCGCCAGAACCAGATCGGCTGGATCGACAGCAGCCTGCACGGCGGCGTCACCACCATGATCTCGGCCGGCGAGGTGCATACGCCCGGCCGGCCCAAGGATATCGTCGGCCTCAAGGCCATGGCGATCTTCCACCAACGCGCCTTCGCCAATGCCCGCCCGTCCGGCGTGAAGCTGCTGGCCGGGGCGCCTGTGATCGAACAGGGCATGGTCGAGTCCGATTTCAAGGAACTGGCCGAGGCCGGCGTCAAGCTGCTGGGCGAGGTCGGCCTCGGCAGCGTCAAGGCTGGCTACGAAGCGAAGCAGATGGTCGCCTGGGCGCGCAAATACGGCATCCAGTCGACCATCCATACCGGCGGCCCGTCGATCCCCGGCTCCGGCCTGATCGACAAGGACGTGGTGCTGGAGGCCGACGCGGACATCATCGGCCATATCAACGGCGGCCACACGGCACTGCCCGACGATCAGATCACCTGCCTGTGCGAGAGCTGCCATCGCGGCCTGGAACTGGTCCATAACGGCAACGAACGGTCCGCGCTGCATACGCTGCGCGTCGCCAAAGGACTGGGCCAGCTCGAACGCGTCATCCTGGGCACCGACGGCCCCGCGGGATCCGGCGTGCAGCCGCTGGGCATCCTGCGAATGATCGCGATGCTGTCATCGCTGGGCGACGTTCCGGCCGAAATCGCCTTCTGCTTCGCCACCGGCAATACGGCGCGGATGCGCGAGCTCGACAGCGGGTTGATCGAGGTAGGCCGGTCCGCCGATTTCGTGCTGATGGACAAGGCGCAGCATTCGCCCGGCAAGCATCTGCTCGACAGCGTGCAACTGGGCGACCTGCCGGGCGTCGGCATGACCATCATCGACGGCGTCGTGCGCAGCCTGCGCAGCCGCAACACGCCGCCGGCGACGAGAGTGCCGATCATGGTCAAGGGATAGGCACCCGCCGGAATTTACCGAGCGACGCGGCTCCGATCACTCTGGCCGGAGTGACCAGTGGCGACCCTGCACGTGCCCGGCGGGCCGCATGGCGCCTTGACGGCGCTTCTCCGACGGCTGCACCGGGCCGAGACTGCGCAGGACTTAGGCGCTCTTTCCCCGTTCGATCGCCTCGGTGATCAACTGCCGAGCCTCCGCCGCATCGCCCCAGCCGGCGACCTTGACCCATTTACCTTCTTCCAGATCCTTATAGTGCTCGAAGAAGTGCCAGATCTGCTCGAGCGTGATCTCCGGCAGATCCGTGTAGTTCGTGATCTTGAGGTAGCGCTTGGTGAGCGTAGGAGATGGCACCGCGATGATCTTCTCGTCGCCGCCGCCGTCGTCTTCCATCCTCAATACGCCCACGGGCCTCACATTGATGACGGCACCGGGTACGATCGGCCGTGTATTCGCGACCAGTACGTCGATCGGGTCGCCGTCCAGCGACAGCGTATGCGGCACGAAACCGTAATTCCCAGGATAGCGCATCGGCGTATGCAGGAACCGATCGACGAACAGCGTGCCCGCGGCCTTGTTCATCTCGTACTTGATCGGCTCCCCGCCGATCGCGACCTCAACGATGACGTTGACATCTTCCGGGGGATTGTCGCCGATGGGAATGGCGTCGAGGCGCATGAACCGTTTCCTGTAGCAGTTATCTTTTCAAAGACTGAAGGCCAAGCCGGCCTTCGAGACGTGTCGCAGTCACTTCCTACCGCAGCTTCTCCAACAGCGCCAGCAACTGCGCCTGCTCGGCAGGGTCCAGCGGCGCCAGGGTCTCGTCGGTAATGCGGCCGGCGGCCGGGATCGCGCGCGACGCGGCGGCGCGCCCGAGTTCTGTGAGGGCCACCATCAGCAGGCGGCCGTCGTCGGGATCGGGGCTGGTCTCGGTCAATCCGCGTTTGGTCAGGCGATCGATCACGCCCTTGATCGTGGCGCCATCCATCGCGGTCAGGCGACCCAGCTTGTTCTGAGAACAGGGGCCGAGTTCGGTCAGCTTGGCGAGGGCAGCGAACTGGGTCGGCGTCAGTTCCTCGACCATGTGCGACGCGAAGATCGTCGTATGGCGCTGCATCGCCTGGCGCAGGATGAAGCCCACCTGCCGATCGAGCTGGTAAGGCGCGCTCGCGCGACGACGGCGCGGCGTCTCGGTCGGGTCGACGGACATGGTTCCTCCGGGGCCTGCGGCCGGTCTTTTCTGGTTCTTCCCTATCACACGGCGAGGTAGGCGTCGCGGATCGCTTCGTTCGCGTCGATCTCGGCGATGGTGCCGGAGAACCGCACCCGCCCCTTCTCGATGATATAGGCCCGATCCGAGATCAGCCGGGCGAAATGCAGGTTCTGCTCCGAGATCACCATGCTCAGGCCCTCGCGCTTCATGGCGATGATCGCCTCGGCCATCTGCTCGACGATCTTCGGCGCCAGCCCCTCGGACGGTTCGTCGAGCAGGACCAGCGACGGATTGCCCATGAGCGTGCGGGCGATGGTCAGCATCTGCTGCTCGCCGCCGCTCATCCGCCCGCCCAGGCGGCGGCGCATCTCGCCGAGGTTGGGAAACAACGTGTAGAGCTTGTCCGGGTCCCAGGTCGGCGCGCCCAACCGGGGCTTCTGCCGACCGACCGACAGGTTTTCCTCGACCGTCAGCTCGGTGAAGATGCGCCGGTCCTCCGGCACGTAGCCCAGGCCCAGCCGGGCGATTTCGTAGGAGGCGGCCGTCGAGATGTCGGCTTCGCCGAACCGGACCCGGCCGCGCCGGGCCGGCACCAGGCCGGCGATCGAGCGGAAGGTCGTCGATTTGCCTGCACCGTTGCGGCCGAGCAGGGCCACGACCTCGCCTGGCGCCACGTCGAGGGCCACGTCGAACAGGATATGCGCCGGCCCGTAGAAGCTGTTGAGGCCCTCGACCGTCAGCATCACGACGCCGCCTCCGCATGGTAGAGCCGGCCTTCGCCCAGATAGATCGCGCGCACCTGCTCGTTGGCGCGCACCTCGGCCGGCGTGCCTTCGGCGATCAGCGTGCCGCGGTTCAGCACCATGATCCGGTCGGCATGTTCGAACACCACGTCCATGTCGTGCTCGGTGAACAGCACGCCCATGCGCTTTGCCTGGGCGATGTCGGCGGTCAGCCGCATCAGCGCGATGCGCTCGCGCGGCGCCATGCCGGCGGTCGGTTCGTCCATCAGCAGCAGCTTCGGGTCGTTCGCCAAGGCAACCGCCAGCTCGACGCGCTTCAGGTCGCCATAGGCAAGCTCGCCGCACGGCCGCTCCGCCGCGTCCGCCATGCCGACCAGGGCGAGCAGCCGATCCGCCTCGGCCACGTCGAGCCGGCCGGCGAAGCGCCAGAGATCGCCGATCGCCCGGCCGTGGGACAAGAGCGCCATCTGCACGTTCTCGCGCACGGTCATCGAGCCGAAGGTCTGGGTGATCTGGAACGTCCGGCCGACGCCCAGCCGCCAGATCGCGCGCGGTGCCAGGCCGACCAACTCGCGCCCATCCAGCCGCACGCTGCCCTGGTCGGGCTTGATCTGCCCGTTCAGCATGTTGAAGCAGGTGCTCTTGCCGGCGCCGTTCGGCCCGATCAACGCCAGGATCTCGCCGGCGGCGAGCGTGAATTCGACGCCGCGCACCGCATCGATCCCGCCGAAGGATTTGCGCAGGCCCGCGACCTCAAGCAGCATCGCGCGCCTCCTGCTCGACCGGCGCCGGATCCGGCGCCTTGCGCCGCCGATGCAACAGGTCGCCGGCGAACCCGAGCAACCCCTTGGGGCAGGCGACGACGAGCAGCACGATCACGGCACCGAGGATGAGCTTCGACCAGTCGGTCTGGCTCATCAGCCAGATCGACAAGGTCTTGTAGACGAGTGCGCCCACCACTCCGCCGGTCAGCGTGCCGACGCCGCCCAGCAGCACCATGACCAGCCCGTCGATCGATTGCGGGATGCCGAGCGCGTCGGGAAACACGCCGCCCTTGAGGAAGGCATAGAGACCTCCGGCAAGCGCGGCTGCGGCACCGGACAGCATGAAGGCGGCCCATTGGATGCGCACCCGATCGAGGCCGAGCGATTCCGACCGCAGCGGCGAATCCCGCAGCGCACGCAGAGCGTAGCCGAACGGCGACAGCAGCACCCGGCGCAGCGCCGCCACCAGCAGCACCGCGAACAGCAGGCTCAATTCATAGAAGCGGGCCGGTGTGGCGAGCCAGGCGTCGGGCCAGATGCCCAGGATGCCATTGTCGCCGCCGGTGACGCTGACCCATTGGAAGGCGAGCGACCAGACGATCTGGGCGAAGGCCAGGGTCAGCATCGCCAGATAGACGCCGGCGAGCCGGACCGAGAACCAGCCGAACAGGGCCGCGCCGGCGAGACCGGCAAGCGGCGCCAGCGTCAGGGCCGGCAGGGTCGAAAACCCGGCATGCTTGACCAGGAATGCCGCCGCATAGGCGCCGAGGCCGAAATAGGCGGCATGGCCGAACGAGGCGAGCCCGCCGCCGCTCATCAGGAACTGCAGGCTCATGGCGAAGATCGCGAAGATCAGGATCTCGGCGCCGATGGTCATGACATAGGGCCCGGCGACGAGCGGCAGCAGCGCCGCCAGCCCGACGGCGAGGCCCAGCAGCCCCCGCTCGCGCGGGCCGAGCGGCCGCCACGGGCGGATCGCCGTCGCCGCCGGCGCGCGCAGCACGGCGTCGGGCTTGCCGAACAGGCCCCAGGGCCGGACGACCAGCACCACGGCCATGACCAGGAAGACCAGGACCAGCGAGATGCGCGGCAGGATCAGGATGCCGAACGCGTTCAGCTCGGACACCAGCACCGCCGCCACGAAGGCGCCGGGCAGGCTGCCGAGCCCGCCGATCACGACGATGACGAAGGCCTCGACGATGATCGACAGGTCCATGCCATGGTTGACCGCGTCGCGCGGCAGTTGCAGGGCGCCGCCGAACGCGGCCAAGCCGACGCCCAGGGCAAACACGCCGGTAAACAGCCATTTCTGATTGATGCCCAGGGATGCGACCATCTCGCGATCCTGGGTCGCCGCGCGCACCAGCACGCCGAAGCGGGTGCGGTGGAACAGCAGCCACAGCACGCCCAGCACCAGGGGGCCCAGCACGATCAGCAACAGATCATAGGACGGCACCTGCTGACCCAGGATCTCGACCGCGCCGCGCAGGCCCGGCGCGCGGCGGCCCATCAGGTCGTCCGGCCCCCAGATCAGCACCATCAGATCCTCGACCATCAGGGTCAGGCCGAAGGTGGCGAGCAGTTGGAACAGCTCTGGCGCCTGGTAAAGCCGGCGCAGCAGCAGCATCTCGACCAGCGCCCCCAGGGCAGCGACCGTGAACGACGCCAGGATCAGCCCGCCCCAGAACCCGAGCCCGCCCGACAGCCGCTCGGTCAGCGTATAGGCGACATAGGCGCCGATCATGTAGAAGGCGCCATGGGCGAAATTCACGATGCGCGTGACGCCGAAGATGATCGACAGGCCGGCCGCCACCAGGAACAGCGACGCGGCGTTAGCGAGGCCCGTCAGAAACTGTGCGACCAGAAAACCCATCGAGCCCTGCTTGTTGGTGTGAGGTGCAATTCGTCAGTCCCGCGAGAGGCGGGAATCCAGCCCTTACGCGCGGCAGCGCGGAAAAGAGTCTCGTCGCCGCAAACGGGGTTCTTGCTGGATTCTCGCCCACGCGGGAATGACGGCGGTTGCTTAATCCTTCGGACGCAGCCTCTCGACTTCCGCGTCGCTCGGCAGGTACTTGGCGCCGTCGCGATAGACGAAATCGACCATGACCGGCTTGCCGTCGACGACCGCGGTCTTGCCGACGAAGGCGCCGAGCGTCGATTGATGGTCGATCTTGCGGAAGGTGATCGGCCCCAGCGGCGTGGTGACGCCCAGGCCTTCGGCGGCGCTCACCAGCTTTTCCGTGTCGGTCGAGCCGGCCTTGGCGAGGAATGCCGCGATCGACTTCACCGAGCTATAGCCCACGACCGAGCCCAGGCGCGGCGACTCGTTGTATTTCGCCTGGTAGGCCTTCAGGAATGCATCGTGCTCCGGCGTATGGATGCCATACCAGGGATAGCCGGTGACGATCCAGCCTTCCGGCGCCTCGTCCTTGAGCGGGTCGAGGTATTCCGGCTCGCCGGTCAGGAAGCTGACGACCGACTTGCCCTTGAACAGGCCACGCGTATTGCCCTCGCGCACAAACTTGACCAGGTCGGGGCCGAACTCGACGTTCAGGATCGCCTCGGCATTGTCGGCGGCGAGCGCCTGGGTCACGGCACCGGCGTCGATCTTGCCCTGGGTCGGCCATTGCTCGCCGACCCACTGGATGTCCGGGCGCTTGGCCGACAGCAGCTGCTTGAACACGGTCACGGCCGACTGGCCATATTCATAGTTGGGCGCCACGGTCGCCCAGCGCTTGGCCGGCAGCTTCGCCGCCTCTTCCGCCAGCATCGCCGCCTGCATGTAGTTCGAGGGACGCAGGCGGAACGTGTAGTGGTTGCCTTGGCTCCCGGTGAAGGCATCGGTCAGCGGCTCGGCGCCCAGGAAGAACACCTTCTTCTGCTTGGCAAAGTCGGAGACGGCGAGGCCGATGTTCGAGAAGAAGGTGCCGAACAGCAGCACCGCATGGTCGTTCGATATCAGCTCGTTCGCCGCCGTCACCGCGTCGCCCGGCTTGCCGCCGTCGTCGCGCGACACGATCGCGAGCTTCTTGCCCAAGACGCCGCCGGACGCATTGACCTCGTCGAGCGCCAGCTGCCAGCCCTTGCGATAGGGTTCGGTGAAGGATGGCAGCGCCGAATAGGAATTGATCTCGCCGACCGTGATGTCCTGGGCCCGCGCCGTGAAGGATGCGCCGACGGCCGCGAGCGCGAACGCCCCGGCCCAAACCTGCTTGTTGACCATGTGCCCCGATCCCCTCTCGCCTCAAGTCCCTGCCGTCGATCATTATTATATCGTCAATCCCGCCTGCGCGGGGATGATGGTCGATTTACCGCAACCCGTCCTCACCCTTGATCTGGTCCTTGGTCAGGCCCCCGACGCGCGGCAAGGGGCGGCCGCTGTCGGTGACGGCGACCGCGACGACGATCTCGCGGGCGCGCGGCGCATCGGCGATGCGCACTTCCATGCCGTCGAAATGGCTGCGCACGAACGCCGCATCCTTGTGGCCCAAGGGGATGTCGAGCACCACGCCCGGCCCGCCGCGCTTCTTGGACGACGGGATGAGGGCCGCTCCCTTGCCCAGCACCTGGCGGACCGGGCCGCCGAGCTTCGGATGCAGAATGGCGGCGGCATGTTCCAGCTCGCCATCCTCGCCCACCGCCGCGGCCTTGCCGTAGCTTTCGGCCCGGTCGCCGGGAATCCCGAGAGCCGTGACCGCGCGCTCGGTCAGCAGCCGGCCCAGTTCCTCGCCGATCTCGATCAGCAGGGTCAGGTCCTCGACATATTGGCCGGCGAACGGGTTCTCGATCACCGCGACCGCGGCGGCACGGCGGGTCGCCGGCTCGACCGGCCGGCCCATTTCCAGCCGGGTCTCTTCGACAAAGGTGACGAGCTTGCGGATCTTCGCCTTCATCGCAGGCCGTCCCCTGCCTTGATGTCGGCCGCGGCCAGGCCGCCGGCGCGATTATGGACGCGCGCACCCGTCGTCATGACCAGCACGAACAGCAACTCGTCGGCCCGGGGCGCGTCGGTGATGCCGACTTCCATGGCGTCGAAATGGCTGCGCACATAGGACGCGTCGATATGGGTCACCGGCACGTCGAGCCGGGTGCCCGGGGCACCGACCTTCTTGGTCGAAGGCACGATCGCCTTGGCGCCACCCAGCACCTCGCGCATGGCGTAGCCGCCGGGGGCATGCCACAGCGCGCCATGCTCGATCTCGCCGGCGGACCCGACGATGGCGCCCTTGCCATAGCCCTGGATCGCCTTGGCGTCGCCACCGAGCGCCGCCAGCAGATGCCGCGCCATCTCGAGCCCCAGCGGCTCCAGATCCTTCATGAAATGGGCGATCTCTTCGACGTAGCGGCCGGCGAAGGGATTCTTGATCACCGCCATCGCGGCGCCACGGCGCAGCGGCACGGCCGCCGGCGGGCCGCCTTCGTGGAAGATCTCTTCGATGATCAGCGCCCGCTTGCGCAGCACGACTTCAGGCATGGGACATCCTCCGAACCGGTTCCGTTTCTTGACGAATCATCGCCAAGGGCGATGCAGCAAACGCACCGATCGTCCGCGTGACGCCCTGCAGATGCAAGGATGCCGCGACGATGCGGCCTGCGGCAATCAGGCCGGCGGCGCGCAGGAGGCCGCTTTCGAGCGCCCGGTCTTGTTCCGCGGCTGTTAGCGCGGGGACATCGCGCGTGACGAGGCGCGCGCCCAGATCGCTGTTCGGATCGAGGCTGTCGGCCGGCACGCGGACGATGCCCGGATGATCCAGGTCGACCGCATTCGCGACGATGGTCGCCGCCGCATCGGCATCGGCCGCCTCCCGTGCCAGGATCGTGACCGCATCGGCGATGCCGAGCGAGAAGGACCGGCCATGCCACCCGCTGGTCGCGATGCCGCGCACCCCATCCTCGGCCCGGATCAGCGCCTGGCCGATCAGCGACGGTCGGTCGGGCCGATCGATCAGGCCGGTCGTGAAGCTTTCGCCGGCGGCCAAATGCAGGGCGATGTCCCCGCCGTTGTTGACATAGGCCCGGTCGAGCGGCGCCGCCGCGACCATCGCCGCCAGCACCGCCTCGGCCACAGCGCCGGCCACGGCGGCCATCGGCGTGATGAAGCCGTCGGCGGCGTAAGGCAGCACGGCCGCCCGCATCCGGGTCGCCACCAGCCCGATGGGAACGGGCGACAGCGGCCCGACCGGCGCGCGCAGGATCGCCAGCTCTTCGCACAATTCGTCGAGCAGGCCATTCATCCGCGCCGCCGCCGCCCGATGGGCCGCGCGCACGGCGGCCGGCTGCCCCCAAGCCTCCAGGATCAGGTCGATCGGCCCGTCATGGAGATGGACGCGCCGCCCGTCGGGCAGCAGGCGGATGAGCGGCGGTTCCCTCATCCGTGCGACCGCTTGCTGTCGGACGGCGCCAGCGGCCAGGGATTGCCCTGAAGTTGCGGCAGCTTGCGGCCGCCCTCGCCGGCCAGCACCTGGGCAAGCGGACGCAGGTGGCTGAGATGGCCGCCCAGCGCCGCGTAATCCTCCAGCCGCATGGTGAATTCGATCGGCGCTACCAGGGCCGGGGTCGGCACATAGCCGAAGGCATTGCTGGGCACGCGCGTCACGTCGACCATGAAGGTGATGCCGCCGCCCGGCCAGACATAGACCGGCGCGCCGCCGCAGGTGACATAGGTCAGCGCGTCCTTGACCGACCGGGTGAGCCGCACCGGGTTCTCCGTGACCCCGGCCCGGAGCGAGCCGCCGGCCCCGCCCATGAACAGCACGGTCGACAAGGCGGGCTCGCAATTCTCCTTCACCCGCTCGACCGATTCCGCCAGCGCCGCCGGCAGGTCGCGGGCGACCGGCTTCAACTCGGCATCCAGCTCGTAATAGGCATGCTGCTCGCCGGTCGTGCTGATCATCAGCATGCTGAGGCCGGGCCACGCGACCTTCGGATCGAACGGTCCGAGGATCGACAGCGGATCGACGATCGCCGTGCCGCCCCAGCCGGTACCGGGATGGGCCACCTCGAAATAGCGGCCGGGGGTCGAACGCCGCCCAGTCATCTTGAGGCCGGTCTCCTTGACGCCCAGCACCTTGCCGGCCTGGTGCTCCGACAGCACGCCGGTGATGTGGTCGTCAATGACCACGACCTCGTCGACCTTGCCGAACCATTGTTGGGCGAACATGCCGATGGTGGCCGAACCGCAGCCGACGCGCATGCGCTCTTCCAGGACGCCGTTGACCACGGGCGGCTTGCCGGCCTGGACCAGCACCGTGGCCCCGTCGTCGACGGTCAGCTCGACCGCCTTGCCGTTGCACAGGTCCAGGATCGCGTCGCAGGTCATTCGCCCCTGCTTCTTGCCGCCGCCGGTCAGATGGTTGACGCCGCCCAGCGACAGCATCTGCGAGCCGTACTCGCCGGTCGTGACATGGCCGATCATCTCGCCCTTGGCGCGGACCGGCGAACGCTCCGGCCCCAGGTGCCGGTCGGTGTCGATCTTCACCTTGACGCCGCAATAGCTGAAGATGCCCTCGGTCACGACCGTGACCATGTCGACCCCGTCGATCTGGGACGAGACGATGAACGGCGCCGGCTTATAGTCCGGATAGGTCGTGCCGGCGCCGATCGCGGTCACGAAGCGGCCGCCGGGCTTGACCAGGTCGCCGTCCCAATCCTCGGCCCGCTCCAGGAACTGCACGACCGGCTCGCCACGATCGACCGCGCGATCGAGGATCACGTGCGGATCGATGCGCACCAGATCGCCGCCGTCGTTCATGTAGCGGTCGCAGGCGCCGGTGGCCCCCGGTTTGATGAAGCACATGACCGGGCAAGCGTCGCAGCGGATCTTGTCGCCGTCGCGGATCGGCGCGGTATCAGGCATTTGTCGTGTCCTCGGTCTCAGGCGCGGCGGTCTCGAGCGCGCGGATCGCCGCCCGCACCCGGTCCGGAGTCGCAGGCGCGCGGCGGATGCGGGCGCCGGTCGCGTCATAGATGGCGTTGAGGATGGCCGGTGCGGTCGGGATCAGCGCCTGTTCGCCGATGCCCTTGGCGCCGAAAGGACCGATCGGCGCCGCATCCTCGATCAAAATTGAGGTGACCGGCGGCATGTCGCCGACCGTCGGGATCAGGTAATCGTGCAAATTTTCGCCCCGCCCGGGGAAGAATTCCTCCATCAGCGCCAAGCCCAGCCCCTGGGCGGCACCGCCCTCGATCTGACCCTCCAGCAGGGTCGGGTTGATGGCGCGGCCGACGTCGTGGGCGGCGGTCAGGCGCAACACCTTGACCGTGCCCAGCGCCGTATCGACCTCGATCTCGGCCAGATGGGCGCCATAGCCGAAGACGGCGTAAGGCTCGCCCTGGCCATCGGCGTCGAGCGGGCTGGTCGGCGGATCGAAGGTTTCCTCGGCGGCCAGCACATAGCCGCGGTCGTCCGGGATGAGATCGTGCAGCGGCAGCGCACGGCGATGGCCCTGCTCGGAGACCAGGACGCCGCCGTCGGCAAAGGTCAGCGTCGCATCTTCGCCGGCGTTGGCCTCGCGCAGGATGGCACGCCGCAGCGCCTGACCGGCCAGGAACGCCGCCTTGCCGCTGACGAAGGTCTGGCGCGAAGCCGAGGTCTTGCCGCAGTCGGGCGAGAGGTCGGTGTCGCCCGACACGAGATCGAACAAGGCGAGCGGCGCGCCCAGCGCGTCGGCGCAGATCTGGGTGATGACCGTATTGGACCCCTGGCCGATGTCGACCGCCCCCTGATGCAGCGTGATCCGTCCGTCGGCGCGCAGGCCCACGCGGATGGTCGACGGGTTCGGCAACGAGGTATTGCCGCAGCCGTACCACATGCCGGCGAAACCGATGCCGCGCCGAAGCGACCCGGTCTGGCGCGCATTGAACGCCTGGACCTCGGCGCGGGCATCGTCCCGTCGCGGCCGCAGCGCCTCGAAACAGGCACGGATGCCGACGCCGGCATCGAACACCTGACCGGTCACCGTCGGCACGCCGACCTTGAGCGCATTCTGCACCCGGAAGTCCAGCCGATCGATGCCGAGCCGATCGGCCAACTCGTCGAACAATTGCTCCTGCGCGATGGCTGCCTGGGGCACGCCGAAACCACGGAAGGCCCCAGCCGGCACCAGATGGGTATGCACCGCCCGGGTCTCCGCCCGATAGCTTGGGAAATAATACGGGCCGGACGCATGGACCGGCACCCGGTTCGCCACGGTCGGCCCCCAGGAGGCATAGGCGCCGGTGTTGAAATCGCCGGCGAACTCCATGGCGGTCAGGCGACCGTCGCGCCCGGCACCGATCCGCACCTTCATCTGGGCCGGATGGCGCTTGGTCGTGGTCATGATCGATTCGCTGCGCGAATAGACCATGCGGGCCGGCCGGCCCAGGTGCCAGGCCGCGATCGCCACGAACGGCTGGATCGACAGATCGAGCTTGGAACCGAAGCCGCCGCCTACGGCGGTAGGGATGATGCGCACTGCCTCGACGGCCAGGCCCATGATGCGCGCGATGTCGTCCCGGTCCATATAGGGCGCCTGGGTGCAGGCCTGGATCTCAAGGCGGTCGCCGACCCGGCGGGCGAAGCCGGCCTCGGGCTCGATATAGGCGTGTTCGACGAAACCGGTTTCGAATTCGCCCTCGACCACGACCGCCGCCTGGACGAAGCCGGCATCGATATCGCCGCGCGCGACCCGGCCGCGCGTCAGGATGTTGCCGGGCCTGCCGTCATGCAGCCGCGGTGCGGCCTCGGCCAGCGCCTCGTCCATGGTCACCAGCGGCGAGAGCTCGTCCCACAGCACCGGAAAATCCGCGAGGTCGAGTGCGGTCAGCACCGACGGCTCGCCGGCGACCAGAGCGACCGCCTCGCCGCGGAACCGCGTCTCGCCGACCGCGAACACCGGCTGGTCGGCGAACGGGCCGATGACGCCGAAGCAATTGGCGCCCGGGATGTCGGCGGCCGTAAAGACGCGCAGCACGCCTGGATGGCGGCGGACGAATTCCTCGAGGTCACCGAAGCGGAAGCGCGCACGATGGTGCGGCGAACGGATCGCCCGGACAGCGACCGTATCGGCCGGCACCTCGTCGGCGCCGAAGATCTCGCTGCCGTCGACCTTGCGCTGGCCATCGAGCCGCTCGATGCGCGCGCCGACGGCCTGGCCCGCCGCCGGCGATGCGGCCACGTCGCAGCCCGGACCGCCGCCGACCTCGAGGATCGCATCGACGATCTTGCGATAGCCGGTGCATCGGCACAGCACACCGCCAAGCGCATCCATCACCTGGGTCTCGCTCGGCGCGGGCGTGCGATCGAGCAGGGCCGCAGCCGTACCCAGCATGCCGGGCGTGCAGATCCCGCACTGGGCGGCGCCATGCTTCAGGAAAGCCCGCTGCAGCGCAGCCGCCGACGGGCTCGCATCCGGCAACCCTTCGATGCTGGTCACGACCCGGCCACGCACCTGGCCGACCGCGATCAGGCAGGCACAGGCCGGCGCGCCGTCGACCAGCACCGTGCAGGCACCGCAGTCGCCGGCATCGCAGCCGATCTTGGTGCCGGTCAGCCCCAATTCGTCGCGCAGCACGTTGGACAGGCGCGTGATCGGCGCGGAGCCGACCTCTACGGATTGGCCGTTGAGCTTGAACGAGAGCCGGGTCGCTGAATCAGGCACGGGCAGTCTCCGTCCGGCAGGCGTCGAGCGCGCGGCCGACCAGGGTCAGCGCCGCATCGCGACGATAAAGGGCGGTCGCGCGGACATCGTCGATCGGCCGCAGGGGGGCGAGATGGTCGGCCTGCACCAAGTCGGCGAGGCCCAAGTCGGCAGCAACGCCGACCAATGCGCGCTCCAGCGCCGGCAGGCGGCAGGCGACGGCGGAGCAGGACCCGACCGCGATACGTGCCCGATCGACACGCCCCCGATCGTCGAGCGTCAGTTCGGCCGCGACCATGACGATCGAGATGACCAGATAGCGTCGCGCACCCAGCTTCACGAAATGGGACCGGGCCGTCGGGGCCGGATGCGGCACCAGGATCGACACCACCATCTCGTCGGCGGCGAGCGCAGTCCGACGCGGACCCAGGATGAATTGGTCGAGCGGCAGGATGCGCCGACCGTTCGGCCCGGCCAGCTCGACCGACGCGTCGAGTGCCAGGAGCGGCGGCACGCCGTCCGCAGCGGGCGAGGCATTGCAAAGATTGCCGGCGATCGTGCCCAGATTCTGGATCTGCCACCCGCCGACCTCGCGCGCGGCAGCCTTCAGCGCATCGAACGCGGACGGGAGCGGTGCCGCGATCAACTCGCTCCAGGTCGTCCGGGCACCGATCTGGATCCAGTCCGGCTCGATCCGGATGCCCTTCAGCCCGTCGATCGCCGAGATATCGAGCACCGTCCCGACCACCGCCCGGTCGCCCTGGCTCGGAAAGAAGTCGGTGCCACCCGCGAGGATGCGGCCGCCCTGACCGGCCAGGACGCCGATTGCCTCATCGATGCTCGTCGGTCGGATGTACACCCGCATGCCTCCGATGAAACCGCCTCGAAACCCGCCGAAGCCCGCGATCCAACATCCGGATCATTCATTGGTATACAAATGATGTTGCACGTGAGCGCGCGATGCTGTCAAGCGCGCAGATCGGACCAGCCATGCGCCGTCGTCCGCCTTATGATAGAGACGAAAAGGCGAGTGGCAGCGCGCTTTTTCCGCCGACGGCTGCGACGAAGCGGCGGCACGGGCGTTAGCCTCTCGCCGATATCAACGAGACGGACGGACGATGAACCTCAATCACGCGGCCAATAGCGTCCTGCACCTGATCCTGGTGATCATCCATTTCGTCTTCGCCGTGTTCGCCGCGATCGAACTGTGGCTGCGCCACCTGCTGGTCAGCCTGGGCATCGGCGGCCAGGTCGCGACCGCCATCCTGATCCTGGCCGCCATCGCCTTCTTCGTCGGTGCGCTCCGCCTGTTCGGCGGCGCGCTGCAGATGCTGATCGTGATCTTCCTGATCCTGTTCGCGCTCCAGGTGCTGTTCACCATCGCGCCGGTCTAGCGAGCGACGGGGGTCGAACCGGCTGCGGCGGATTTCTCGCTCTTCAACTCCTTGATCCGCTGCTCGATCGGCCCGAACGGCCCCAGTTGATGCTGCGTGCGGTCGAACCCGTCGACATAGGGACCGTAGCCCGCATCGACGGGTTTCTGCAGTCGCACCGGGAAATCCTGGTCGAGATGGGCGCGCGCCGGGCGCGGCTGACTTTGGAAATAGGCGACGACATCCCAGGCGTCCTCCGCACTCAGCGCCGGCGCCAGCCAGGTCGAGCCGTTCGGCATGTTGCTGCGGACGAAGTTGGCGGCACTGACCAGCCGGTTCATGCCGGCGCCGTCGTTGAAGCTGTCCCGCCCCCACACCGGCGGAAACTCGTACCCGCCCGCATCCCCCGGGGGGCCGTGGCGCTTGCCCTGGCCGTCCAGCCCGTGGCAGCTGGCGCAATTCTGGCCGAACAGCGCCTTGCCATGGTCCGGATCGGCGGCGCGCACCAGCTTCGGCATGTCGCCCGATCCGCGTCCGGCGGTTTGCGCGCCGATCGCGACGCCGGTCGACAGGAATTTGATATAGGCGACGAAAGCCGCCATCTCGGTCGAATCGAGCGGCAGCGCGCGGCCGTTCATGCTGCGCTCCATGCAGCCGTTGATCCGGTCTTCCAGCGAGCCGACCTTGCCTTCGCGTCCGCGATATTGCGGGAAATCGGCGAACACGCCGACGAACGGCAGGCCGAACTGCTTGGCGCCGCCTTCGAGATGGCAATTCTGGCAGGACAGGTTGTTGCCGGCATAACGCATGGCAGGGTCGGCGACCTCCGGCCCGATATGGGCATAGGTCGCGATGGTCAGCTCACGGCCGAGCCGCACCAGCTTGCCCCAGGCATCGTTCGGCAACTTGTCGATGTCTGGCACCGTCCAGGCCGGCGGGGCGCTGGGATGTGCGGGCTTCGCAGGGTCGCTCCTCGCCAGAACAGGTGGGACGGCGGGCACTCCCGGCGGGGCGGCAACCGGCGGCTTCGCGGGTGCGGCAACCGGTACCGGGCCGCCGCCCGGCGAACGACCGGTAAGGCAGACGGCCGCGACACCGACCGCGCCATAGATCATGGCCATGAACGACAGTTTCACGAAGGCCCTCCCCGCCTGACCGCGCCGATCATACCATGCGCGCCCAGATCCCTCACGCCGCTCGGACTGGTGCCGGAACCGCTCGATCACCACCGGTCTCTGCTTCCCGTTTGACGGGAATTCCGTATATGGTCGAGGCGAGGTTTTCGCGGGGAATGATGCGCCTGACATTGTTTGCAGCGGTCGCTATGACGACCAGCTTGCTGGTTTCCACCGCCAGGGCGGCCGATGGTCCCGTCGCCGGCCCGGCGATCTCCGTGGCCAACGTCTGCCAAAGCAGCGTGCAGCCCCAGGCCAGGATCGCCGCCTGCGAGGTCCTGCTGCGGAGTTTGGGGTCGCGCCCCCAATTGGCGGCGGTCGTGCTGTATTCCATCGGATTTTCCCGGGAGGATCTGCATGACCCCGACGCGGCACTGCTGAGCTTCACCGACGCGCTGCAGCGGGACCCGACGCTATGGCCGGCGTCCTGGGCGCGGGCGGAGCTGCTGCAGGCGCGCCGGGAATATGGCTCGGCCCTCCAGGACTGGAACCAGGTGGTGGCCCAACGGCCCGCCCTGGCCCAGGCCTATCTGTGGCGCGGCAACGCCGCCAGCAACCTCGGGCGCCAGGACGCCGCCATCGCGGATTATACCAAGGCGATCACCATCGCGTCGCCCAACGATGCGGTCGACGAGTTCTATGAGGAACGCGGGACGGCCCAAGCCGCAGCGCATCGTCCGGACCTGGCGATCCAGGACTTCGACCAGGCGATCGCTCGCAACGAGCGCGCCGCCACGGCCTATGCCGGCCGCGGACGATCCCTGTTCCTGAAGGGCGATGCGATCGGGGCGGTGAGCGATTTTCGCAAGGCCAGCGAGCTGGCGCCCGACGATCTCTATGACGCGTTGTGGCTGTATCTGGCGGAAACCGAGTCGGGACAGGACGGCGCCGGCAACCTGCGTGGCAGGATGCCTCAGCTGCCGATGACCAGATGGCCTGGTCCGCTGGTTCGTGTCCTGCTGGGCGACATCAAGCCCGAGCAGGTTCAGCCAGCTCCCCCGGAGCCTGCCGGGTGGTCCGCGGCCGACCGGCAGGCCGGCGCCGCCTGCGAACTGGCCTTCTTCACGGGCGAGTTGCACCGACTGCAGGGTCGGAAAGATCAGGCGATTGCGGCATTCCGGGCGGCACTCGCGACCCACGTCCTGGAATATGTCGAATATCCCGCCGCCGAGGCCGAACTCGCGCGCCTGACGCGCTGATGGCCGTCTTGCGCATCCCACGCTCTTTTCATACGGAGACATCGATGGTGGGCCACAGCCGCCTTCGTCCCGCCCTGGCTTGCTCCACGGCCGTGCTGCTGACGGCGGCCGGATGCGCCCCAGGGACGCCCAATGGTCAGGCGCCGGTCTCGCCATCCGATCTCACGACTCTCGCCACCTATGGGCCGCACCGTGCCGAAGCGGAGTTGGCCTTCCGGTTGATGTCGGGCAAAGGGGTGGCGCGCTCGCCGGCGACCGGCGCGGCGCTGATCCGCCAATTGGCGGACACCGGCGATGCCGGTGCGGAGACGACGCTCGCGGCGCTCTATCTTTCCGGAAACGGTGTCGAGAAGAGCCCGACGACCGCCATCGAATGGTACGAGAAGGCGGCGGCGCAGAATTATGCCGAGGCCGAGGCCAATCTCGCCTTCGCCTATGGCCGCGGCTCGCTGGTGCCGGCGGATCCCGCACGCGCCTTCGCACTGGCCCAGAAAGCGGCGACCCAAGGCAACGCCGAGGGTGAAATCGCGCTCGGTACCGCCTTTGCGGAAGGCTGGGGCACCGCCAAGGATGATCAGGCGGCACTTCGTTGGTACCGCAAGGCGGCGGATCACCATCATACCCGGGCGCAGCAGGCGATCGGCCAGGCGTATCTCGACGGCAAGGGGGTTGCGGTGAATCGGATCTTGGCTTTCGCGTGGTTCAGCGTGGCGGCGACGAACGCGATGGCCTTCACGCCGGCCGACAGCGCGCTCGCGTCCCGCGCGCGGGACGATCTGGCCTTGCTGCTGTTGCCCGCGGAAGTCCAGCAAGGCACGCAGATCGCGGCATCCTGGAAGCCTGGCGTCGATCTCGATGCCGTGGCCATCGCCGCCGGGCCGACGACGGCCCCACCCAGGCAATTCAACTCACCGACGACCGGGACGCTACAGGCCGCCGCCGGCCCGCGGGTCGATCCGCCGGTGGTCGAGCGCCTGATGAACTACGACATCGACGTCCAGCCCAGCGGCAATTGGACGGCGACGATGCGGCGCGAGGTGATGGTCAGAAACGAGGCGGCGGTCAAGGGTGCCAGCCAGGTGCCGCTCTATTTCAACAGCGCGCTCGACACGGTCGATGTCATCGAAGCCTATACCTTGAAAAGCGACGGCCGGAAGCTGCCCGTCGACAGTGCCGCGATCTACAGCCAGCTCGTACCCGGCAGCCCGACCGCGCCGATGTTCGACGATCAGAAGCAGAAGATCGTCGTCTTTCCGGACGTCGAGGCCGGAGACGTCCTGGTCCTGAGCGTCAAGTATACCATGACCTCGCTGCTGCCCGGCCTGTTCAGCTTCCATTGGATGTTCGACCAGACCTATGCCGAGAACGATGCGCGGGTGACGATCCGGGCGCCGCAATCCATGCCGCTCGTCACCGAGACGCACGACGTAAAGTTCGCCCAACGCAGCGAGGGCGACAAGACGGTCTACGAATGGCGCTACGCCAACCCCAGCCCCTTGTCAGAGAACATCCTGGCGCTCGATCCGATCGATCGGGCACCCCGGCTCTTCGCCTCAAGCTTCAAGACCTACGACCAGATGGCGAGCGCCTACGATGCGCTCGCCGAACCGAAAGTGACGGTCACGCCCCGGGTGCAGCAATTGGCCGACAGCGTCACCGCCGGCGCGCAGGACCGACGCAAGCAGGCCGAACTGCTCTATGATTGGGTCAGCCGCCACATCCGCTACGTCGGCGTGGAACTCGGCATGGGCGCGATCGTGCCGCACGATGTCGAGACGATCCTCAGCAACGGCTATGGCGACTGCAAGGATCACAGCACGCTGTTCTCGACCCTGTTGAAGGCGAAGGGCATTCCCAGCCAGATCGTCATGATCAATCTGGGGGCTAGCTACACCCTGGCGACGCCGCCGACCTTCGGCGCGCTCAACCACGCCATCACCTACCTGCCCGAATTCGACCTCTATGCCGACACCACGGCCGGCGTGGCACCGTTCGGGGTGCTGCCCTTTCCTGAATATGGCAAGCCGGTCGTGTTCGCGACGGCGACCGCGCCGGCCATCCATCACACGCCGGCACTCTCGGACGGGCTCGCCACGGTCACGACCCGGACGATGGCGAAGCTGGGTCCGGACGGCAAGCTGAGCGGCGAGAGCGAGACCACCGGCACCGGCCCCTTCGCGATCCAGCTGCGCCAGCTGGCCGTCAACATCCAGTCGATCGGCGCCGAGCAGGCGGCAAAATACCAGCTGCGCGGCCAAGGTTTCGACGGCAAGGGCCGGTTCGATTTCGCCTCGCCCTTCGCGATGGCCGACACCTTCCGGATTGCCGGGCATTTCGAAACCGAGCCGCATATGGAGCTGGTGTCGGGCAACAGCTTCAAGCTGCCGCTCGGCTTGGGGCTGGGCGCGCAGCCGGGCGCCGAACTGCTGGGGCCGCTTTATAATTTCCGCGATGCGCGGGGCATCGAGCCGACGGCCTGCTTCAGCGGCCGGGAAGTATCGGACGTTTCGCTCGAACTGCCGCCGGGCAAGCACCCCCGCGAATTGCCGAAACCGGCCGACATCAAGACCGATTTCATGACCTACAGCTCCCATTGGTCGCTGGCCGGCCATACCGTCACGGTCCACCGGGAATTCACCAGCAAGGTGGCGCAGCCGATCTGCCTCGGCGCCGTCCGGCTGGCGGCCGCCAAGGCGCTGAACGACATCCGGGGCGACTATAACAAGGCGATGGCGCTCACCGGCGGCTGAGCCTATGGGCCGCTGTGCTCAATCACCTGATGCACCGCGCAATCGCTCAGACGTCATGAATCTGGAGCGCTCTCCGTGCAGATGATTTCATCTGAACGGAAAGCGCTCTAGGCTGCGGATCTAGATGCACGCCAGACCGGTTGGCCCGATGAGCGCGTTTCGCACCTTGTTTTCCCGCCTCTTCGCCGGTCTCCGGACATCGCTGCCGTTGCAGGCCAGCGTGATCGTGCTCGTCGCCGTCATCGGCATCGAAGGGGCGACCCAGGTGGGATTCGTCGGCCGCGGCCTCGATTCCGCCGAGGAATGGTCGCGCGACCTGCGCCTGACCATCGGCAACATCTTCAAGCGGTCGACCACGCCCCATCCCGAGATCGTCGTGGTCACCATCACCGAGAGCGTGCTCGACGCCTTCAAATACCGATCGCCGGTCGACCGGCAGTTCCTGTCGGACCTCCTGGACAAGCTCGCGGCAAAACATGTCCAGGCGATCGGCGTCGACGTACTGCTCGATCGCCCGACCGAGCCGGACAAGGATGCGGCCCTGCGCCATACGCTCCGCACCTTGCCGGTGCCGGTCGTCATGAGCTTCGTCGAAGACCCTCGCCTGCTGGAGCCGGAACCGCTCAAATTCCTGAAGGAGTTCGTTCCGCCGGAAGAGCGCGGCATGGCGAACATCCCGTTCGGCAAGGACAATGTCGTACGCTCGATCTACCCGGGCGAGTTCGATCATGACGGGCACTACATCCCCGGCCTCGCCCGCGCCATCCTGGGGCGGATCGGCATCCAGACACCGGACGAGGAGCCGCGGCTACGCTATCTGCAGCCGCTCGCCGACGGGTCGCCGCCCTTCACCGAGATCGAGGCCGACACGGTGGAATTCGTGCCGGAGGCATTGCTGGCCGGCAAGATCGTGCTGGTCGGCGCCGACCTCTCGATCACCGACCGGCACCTGACGCCCTTTTCCCGCAACCAGGGTGGCCTGGACGGCGAAATGGCCGGCGTCATCATCCATGCCCACGGCCTCGCCCAGTTGCTCGACGGCAAGGGCGTCAAGATGCTGCCCCAGGCCGCGGCGATCCTGCTGCTGGCCTTCATGGCGGTGATCGGCACGACGCTCGGCCGCCTCGCCCTGCCGACCTGGGGCCAGGCCGGCATCGGGCTGGGCCTGATCGCGCTGTTCTGGGCCGGCGGCTTCGTCATCTATGGCGAGACGGAGCTGTTCATTCCCCTGGTCGACCCGACCGTGGTCTTCGCCGCCGCCAGTTGGCTGACCGATCTGGTCATCGGCCGCGAGATGCGGCAGCAACGCAACTTCGTGACCAATGCCCTGTCGCGCATCGTGTCGCACAAGGTGGTCGACGAGTTGCTGCGCGACCCCTCGAAGCTGTCGGTGGCCGCAACCCGGCGCGAGATGACCTACCTGTTCACCGACGTCGCGGGCTTCACCACGCTCGCCGAATCGATCACGTCGGATCAGCTGTCGGACCTGTTGAACCACTATCTCCAAGGCCTGTGCGACGAAATCCTGCGTGCCGAGGGCACGGTCTGCCGGTTCATCGGCGACGCGGTGTTCGCGCTGTGGAGCGCGCCGATCGAACAGCCCGATCATGCCGCCCGCGCCGTCGCCTGCGCGCTCGCGATCGATGCCCACACCCAGGCGTTCCGCCACGCGCAAAAGGAAAAAGGATTGTCGTTCGGCAAGACCCGCATCGGCGTCCACAGCGGCGACGCCATGGTCGGCTTCTTCGGGGCGAACGACCGGATGGAATATACGGCGCTGGGCGACAATGTGAATGCCTCGTCCCGGCTCGAAAGCCTGAACAAGTTCTTCGGGACCCGCATCGCGATCAGCGAGGCCACGGCGCTGCAGGCGCCGGATGTGCCGATGCGCCTGGTCGCCAACGTCATCGTCAAGGGCAAGAGCCTGCCGATGAAGATTTACGAACCGTTGAAATCCCAGGTCATCGAAAGCGGCTACGCGGCGCGCTATGCCGTGGCCTACGCGGCGCTCGAGGCCGGATCGCCCGATACGCCGGCCCTGTTCGAGGCGCTGGCCGTCGAGAACCCGGATGACGGCGTGGTTTCTTTCCATCTGGAACGGCTGCGCCGGGGCGTCATCGAACAGGAAGTGGTGCTGCTCGAGAAGTAGCGGCGTCGCGGATCAACTATATTTCGACCAATCGTTTTGGGTGTGACGATTGACGCACCCTGCGGCACGGGTAAAATGCCATGTATCTTTTGCCCGTTAGTTTCGGCCGTGGCGCCGAGCCGATCGAGCGGCGCGCTCATCATGCAGCGCGACGGTATCGGTGCAATGGGGCGTGGACTTTGAAGAGGTCTCAGATGAACATTATTGCTGGTCCTGCCGCCCTCGCGTTTTGCGCGTTGGCGGTTTCGCTCGTGGCGCTCGGCGCGCCGGCCCGGGCCGACGAACCGTCGCTGGTAGTGCTGAAGGTCGCCGGCGTCGCGCTGAAGCCCGGCGACAAGGTCCCGGGTACCCAGATCCTGAAGCTGACCGACGGCCAAAGCGTCAGCCTGATCGGCTCCGACGGCAAGATGATCCTGCTCAAAGGCCCCTATGATGGTCCCGCCGCCAGGGTCGCCGAGGTGAAGACCGCCAGCGTCACTGACATGCTGCAGCCCCTGTTCAGCAAGGCCAAGGTCGAGACCGCCATGCCCGGGGTCATCCGCACCGCGACAGAGGCCGGACCCGACAGCACCCCCTGGGTGCTGGACGTGAGCAAGGGCGGCGATTTCTGCGTCTATCAGACGATCGGCTACGATCTGTGGCGCGCGGACAATGGCGCGGCCGAGACGGTGACGATCCAGTCGCTGGATCATCCGGCCACGCCCGTCCTGATCCAGTTCGATGCCCATAAGTCGCGCGCCGCCCTGCCCGACTCCCTGAGCTTCGCGGACGGCGAGAAATACAAGCTGAGCGGCGCCGGCAGGACGACCGAGATCACGGCCCATGTCGTGCCGGAAACCGTACCGCAGGACCGGACTGCCGCCGCCTGGTTCATGACCGACAATTGCGAGTCCCAGGCCCGGGCGCTGCTCAAGAGCTTCTAGGAACCGGCGCCACCCTCGCCCACGACCACGAAGGGTGCCCACATCATCGGATGGGCATAAAGCGGATCGCCCGTCTCCATCAGCTTGACCATGGAGCGTTCGACCGCCTCGGCCTTGCCGAGGGTCGGATCGTCGACGACCGACTGGACGGCAGCCGTCGTCAGGAACACCGAGGCGCCGGAATTCACCGGCCAGTGCGACACCAGGATCGAGCGCGATCCGGCATAGAAGAAGGCGCGGGCGAGGCCGGAGAGGCTCTCGGTCGTCGTCTCGCCCCCGGCCGCTGCCGTGTTGCAGGCCGACAGCACGACCCAATCCGCATCGAAATGCAGTTGCGCGATCTCCGATGCCCGCAGCAGGCCGTCGTCCGGATTGGCCCCCTGGTTTGGAGTCAGCACCAGGGCGGGCTCGGTCAGGCCCTTCAACTCGCCGGCCATCAGGCCGTGCGTCGCGAAGGCGACGACGCGAAAATCGGCGAGGTCGAGATCATGCAGGTGTGGCCGGGTCGCCTGGTCGGACAGGATCACGTCGCCGACCGGCGCCTTCAGGGTCCGGGCGATTTCCCGCAGTTCATCCGCCGTCTCGGGCAACGGGTTCAACTGATTGACCAGGTTGACGTCAATGCTCTCGCCCTGCATCGCGACGGGTGTGCGGTTGCGCAGGCGCGGACCACCCAGTCGCGGCGCGCCGAAGCCCAGAAACGGTTCCTTCGCCGCGGTCGGTTTCGCGAAGGCCCTGAGGGCGCGCAGCGAATTGACCGAGGGCAGCACCGCGAAGGCATAGTGTCGGGCCAGCCAGTCGACCCGGCGATAGTCGATCGGCTGCTCCAGATCCGCCGGCGGCTTCGTCCCGACCAGCACGTTCAGCGGCAGGGCCTGCAACGGTCCATCGACCACGACCAGCAGGTGCGTGGCCCCATGGAGTGCTGGCACGAGCGGCGCGAAGATCTTCTTTTGCAGCTCGAATGCCAGCTTCGCGTCGTAGACCGGCAGGCGGTCGCGCGCATCCGCCGCGATCGAGGACGGATCCAGCCCGCGGCGCAGCAGGCGGACGACCTGGTCGAGTTGCCCCCAGCCGACCGGCAGGCGGATCATCTCGGCACCATCCTGTCGGATGACCCAAGCGTAGGTCGCGAGCGGTGCCACCAGGTAGGAGACCATCACTTCGTCGCGCTTCAACAGTTTCTGCAGCGCGGCCAAGCCCTCGGGCTCCTGGCTGGTTGCCTCGGCATAGGCCGGAAACCGCTCGTGCAGCAGCACGTCGAGATTGCGGACCTGGCCCGACAGCGCCGTGCGCTCTGCCTGCAACTGGTCCTCCGCCGCCAAGTCCCGGCCGGCCGCCGGGGTGGCGGCAGCCTTGATCAAAGTCGCGTCGACCCGGCGCCATTGCTCCTGGGCATCCTGCTGCTGGCGCACGATATCGCTCAGCGCCCCCGTTCCGGCTGCGAAACGAGCAGCCATCTTGGCCACGACCGACCCGACCGAGACGCCCTGGGCCAGCTGCGCCACCTCGAATGCTTCGGCGGTCTGGCTGGGGCCGTCGCCGGTCGCGGCCAGCAATTCGACATGGTGGACGAAGGCATAGCGGGCGTCGCGCCGTTCGCCGTCGGCCGCGCGCGTATCGGCCTCCTCGCCCCGCGAGGCCCGTCCCCGGAAGATCGCAGTCGCACGCCGCATGGACTCGAGCCCGTCGGCCGGCCTGTCCTCCAGCGTCTGCAGGTCGGCCAGCGTGTTGTAGGCGTTGGCGACGTCCGGATGCAGGTCGCCGAACGCGGCGGTGCGGATCTCGATCGCCCGGCGCAGCAACGGCTCGGCATCGGCCAGCCGCTTCTGATCGCGCCGCACCAGCGCCAGATTGAGCAGGCTGGTGGCGACGGCCGGATGGGTCGGTCCGAAGGCGACCTCCCGGATCTTCAGCGCCGCTTCCTGATCGGCCGCCGCCTCGTCGATGCGGCCCTGCTCGCGATAGAGCTCCGCGAGGTTGCCGAGCGTATTGGCGATCTCCGGATGCCCGGCCGGATAGGCCTGCTGCAGAATGCCGAGCGCGCGCAGATAGAAGCTTTCCGCCTGCTTGGGTTGCCGGTTGTCGCGATAGAGCTTGGCCAGATTGTTGAGCGTCGCCGCAAGGTCCGGATGCGCCGGTCCCAGCGCCTTTTCCTGGATGGTCAGCGCCCGGGCATAGACCCCGATACCATCGTCGGACCGGTCCTCGGCGACCAGGACGTCGCCGAGGTTGGTCAAGGTGGCCGCGATGTCGGGATGATCCGACGGCAGCGCCTTCTCGCGGATCGCGAGCGCGCGCCGCAACTCGTTCTCAGCCAGCGACAGGCGGTCCTGCTGGCGATGCAGCAGGGCCAGGTTGGCGAGACTGGTCGCGACCTCCGGATGATCGGGGCCGAGCGCCCTCGCCCGGATCTGCACGGACCGGACGTAGTAGGCTTCCGCCTCGGTCAGACGGTTCTCCGTGCGTAACAGGTCGGCGAGGTTGTTGCAGGCGCTGCCGACTTCCGGGCTGTCGGGGCCGAGCGCGCTCTCGCGGATCGCGATCACCTGGCGGAACAGCTTCTCGGCGGGCGCGAGGCGGTTCGAGCGCTGGTAGAGTACCGCCAGATTATTGGCCGACGTCGCCACGTCCGGATGGCCGGGACCGAGCGCGGCCACGCGAATTTCGAGCGCTCGCGCGGTCGCGGCCTCGGCATCCCTCGGTCGCCCCATGGCGCGATAGAGGATGCCGGCGGCATTGAGCGCATCGGCGAGGTCCGGGTGCAGGGGTCCTCGCGCGGACTCGATCGTTCCGACGGATGCCGTCAGCAATCGCTCCGCCTCGGCGAACCGGCCGAGCGCCCGGTCGATCAGGGCCAGGGTGATGACGGTGTGGGCATGGATCGGCCCCGCCTTGCCATCGACCCTTTCGGCGAGATCGGCAGCATTCTGGGCAAGTTGCAGGGCGTCTGTGAGTTTGCCGCCATTGCCGACCGCATCGGCAAGAGCGTTCGTCAAGGCGGCGAGCGCGATGGGGTCGACCGGGTTTTCCGCCTGGCGCAAGGCCAGGGCCGCGCGCAGTTGCGTTTCCGCCGGGCCATAGCTGCCCAGCGCCAGCCCCATCATGCCATCGGCTTCGAGCGCCAGGGCGCGGGCGTCATCGGTAGCGGCCCCGGCCGGCAGATCTTCCGCCAGGGCCGCCTTGGCCGCAGTACGGGCCTCGCCATACCGACCGGCCCGGCGCAGCAACAAGGCTTGGCGCGCGAGGCTTCGAACCCGGACCGCCGGCGGTCCGACCCGCGTCACGACGACGACCTGGGTCTCGACCGTCGTGGCATCGGCGAACCGGCCGAGCCGTTCCAGGCGGCTGGCAACCCGTTCGAGACCGGAACCATCACCCCTGGTCGCCGCAGCGCAGAGCGGCCCGTCGTCGTCGGCGGGTCTGGCGCAGACCGGCGCCATCGCATCCTGCCAGGGTTCGGCGGCACCGGCCGGCCCGGTCAGGCCGAGCCGGAGCGCCGCCAGCAAGCTCCAGAAAACAATGCGGACCTGCGGGTCCGCCAGGATCAATGCACCGTCTTCCCGGAAATCAGGTTGTCGATGTACTGGTTGGCGAAATCATAGACCGGGTCGTTGCTCTTTTTCTTCTTCTTGTCCTTGTCGTCGTCGGACGGGCCGGTCAGATTTCCGATGTCGACATTCTGGTCGTTGCTGGCGAGCTGGCTGGTCGAACCATTCACGACCTGGGTGATGTCCGCCGGGAAACTGCGGAATGGCGAGCCGTAAGTGACCTCGATCGCCGTCACGTTCACGTCAATGAACGGAGCCGTCAGTGCGACGTCGCCGCCCACGACGTTGCCGATGATGAATTGGGACGCGGTGATGTCGACGGAACCGTTCTGCAAGGCCGTGACGTTGCCGTCGACGCTGCGGGCGACGATGGCGATCGGCGCGCCGGTCGAGGTGTAGTTGCCGGTCACCGCCGCGGTGCCCGAGATGGTGATGCCGCCCGCGGTCACGTTCTCGGCCACCGTCTGGGTCGCGGCGATCTGAGCCAGGCCGGCGGACGTCACGGTGCCGCTGACGTTCGCGCCGCTGAGGCTGGCGCCACCGGCGCTGACGTTGACCGCGGCCGAGATGTCGTTGGCGGCGATATTGGCCGAACGCGTCGCCTGGACCGAGCCGGAGAAGCTGTCACCGGAGATGTTGGCCGTGTCGGCCGTGACCGTGGCGTTCACCGCACCGGTCGCCGTCACGCTGACCGAACTGCCCTGGATCGTGCCGCTGACCGTGCCGGCGTTGATCGTGGCGCTCGACGTGGTGATGATGCGGCCTTCGACCGAGGTTGCCTGGATCGCCACGATATCGTCGGACTCGAGCGAATGGTCGCCGAAATTGATCGTGCCGCCGATGTTGGTCGCGGTGAACCGGCTGACCAGCAGCGAACTGTTGTTCTGCACCGTTGCGTTGTTGGCTCCGGTGATCGACAGCGACGGCACGCGCGCGCCCGTCGTGCCGACCGAGCCGTTGAAGAAGATGTTCGCGTTGGACGAGACCAGCGCCAATCCGAACGCGCCATTGACCGTGCCGCCCAGCGTTATGTCGCCGGTGCCGCCATTGATCGTCGTGTTGCCGGCCATCACGATCGGTCCGCTGCTGCTGAACCCGTTGGCCGTGTAGGTGCCGCCCAGCGTCATACCGCCGGTATAGGCCTGCGAACCCGTGGTCGTGACCGAGCCGAGGCTGATCGAGCCGGCATTGATCGCGAGATTGGACAGTGCTGTCCTGGAGCCGATCGTCGTGAAGGCGACGCTGCCGGTGCCCGCGTTCAGGGTCAGGCCGAATGCGCCATCGATCGTCCCGATCGACAACGCGCTGTTGTTGGTCGAGGTATCGATCACCGTCGTGCCGGTCAGGGTCAGAGAATCCGAGCTGAAGTTGCCGCCGCTGGTCAGCCGATAGGCCCCCGACAGCGAGACCTGGCCCGACGACGACGAGAACAGGCTGCCCAGGTCGAGCAGCACGCTGTTGGTGATCGGCGTCGTGTAGCTGGTCGTCGAAATGGAGCCGCTGACGCTCAGGCTTCCCGTTGCCCGCAGATCGACGACGGCGGTCGTCGCGACGGCGCCGCTGACGGAAACCGCGCCGTTGTTGCCGCTGAGCACCAGCGAGTTCAACGCATTGCCGGTCGAGCTGCCGATGTTGCCCGTCACCGTCGTCGTGCCGTTCGTGGCGCCGATTTCCAGGCTTTCCACCCCGGGGTCCGCCGCGACGATCGAGCCCAGGATGGTGATCGTGCCGCCATGGCCGGCCGTCCCGCTCGCCGTGATCAGAACGTCGGGACCGGCCTGATAGGTCGAGCCGGGCGTCGGAACCGTGCCGCCGGCGCCGTTCACCAGTTCGATCGCGCCGCGCAGTGCCGCCCCGGCCGCGCTGCCCTCGATGGTCACCGTTCCGCCGGCGCCACCGATCGTACCGACGGCGACGTCTGTGCCGATCGCATCGGCCACCCCCGTATTGCCGCCACGGGCCGTCAGTGTTCCATAGGAGAAGGCCGTGGACGAGCCGCTGAAATCGCTGGAATTGCCGGTGAGGATGACCTCGTTGGTCGCGTTGCCGGTCGCGATCAGGGTGACGGAGCCGCCCGCCGCACCGCCCGGTCCGGTCTCGGTATCGCCGCCGCGAGCCCGGGCGCGCGCCAGGGCGATCGTATTGGCGTCGATCGTGATCGCGCCGCCATTGCCGCCGGTGCCGCCGATCGCGGCGCCCCCGTCGACCGACACGTAGTTCGTGGTGAAGGCACCGGTCGCATTCACGGTGATGGTGCCGCCATTGCCGCCGGCGCCGCCGGATGCGAGGGTCGACCAGCCGCCGACTGCCGAAATGCCATCATCGTTGACCCCGCCCAGGATCGCCACGGCACCATTCGTCGCGGTCAGGATGATGGTGCCGCCGTTGCCGCCGCTCGCGGTCACGGAACTGCCCGTCTCCGTCTCGCCGCCACGCGCGGAGACGTTCGTGAGGCTGAGGCTGGATCCGGTGATGGTGATGGTACCGCCATTGCCGGAGACGCCACCGGTCGTGACGTCCGCGCCGCGGGCGTAGACGCCGAGGTCGTCCGCGGGATTGGCGCTGTTCAGGGTGCCGATCGAAACGGCGCCCGCCGCATTGATGAAGATCGCACCGGTCGTCGTCGTGCCGGTCTGATTGTTCCCGGGGTTGACCGCGATGCCGCCCGGCATGGTGAAGGTGCCGGTGATCGGGCTACCGACGCTGCCGACCGTGAGCGAGCGTGCCCGGAATTCGTTGGTGCCGCTCTGGAGCGATGCATTGACCACCGCAGGGCCGGTCACGTTCCGCGCATTGCTGATCGTGACGTTGCCCAGGGCCGCGGTCGTACCGACCAGGCCGGCGAAGCTGACGTCGCCGCCGCCGGCATTGAGCGTGAAGGCCCCGGACCGCGAAACCGCGTTGTCGAGCGTACCGTTGAAGCTGATGCCACCGCCGGTCGTGGTGATCCCCAGGGAATTCTGCAGCGTGACGGGACCGGTGGCCGAGAAGCTGCTGACCGCGGTGGTACCGCCGATCGAGCCGGACAATTGGACACCGCCGACGGCCGAAAGGGCGAGCGACTGGCCGCCGGCGCTGGTGCCGTCGACCGTGCCGCCCAAATTGATCGCCCCGGCCGTAGCGGTGAAGCTGCCATTGCTGGCGAGCGTCACGGGGCCGGAATAGCTCTGCGTGCCCGCCGTCGTGACCGGACCGTTGAGCGTGGTGCCGCCCGCGGCGCTGAGGCTGAAGCCGGCACCGCCGGTGCCGTCGGTGATCGGTCCGCCGTAGCTCTGCGTGCCGGTCGTGATCAGCGCCGCACTGAGCGTGATGCCGTGTGCGGCCGTGACGTTGAGGTTGGTCAGCGCGGTCGTGGCGCCGACGCTTCCCGTCAGCCCGATCGTGCCGGTCGAATCGACCAAGGTCAGGGCATGGGCGCCGTTGACCGCGCCGAAGATGCTGATGTTGCCCGACACGGCCGTGATGGTCGTGTCGCCGGTCAGCAGCAGCGGACCCAGGTCGACGAAACCATTCACGTTGATGATGCCGGTAAGCGTCAGGCCGGCACCGACGTCGAAGGTCTGCGTGCCGGTCGCGTTGATCAGCGAAGAGCCGGTGCCGACGATGCTGCCGGCGGTCAGCGAGAAATTGTTGAGCGCCGTGGTACCGCCGATCGACCCGTCGAATTCGGCGACGCCGGTGACCGAGATGGTCAGAGACTGGGCGCTGGCCGTGGTGCCGTCGATCGTGCCGGTGAATTGGACGGCGCTGCCGTTGATCGTGGTGTCGCCGGCGAGCGTGACCGGACCCGCATAGGTCTGTGCGCCCGTGGTCGTGATCGTGCTGACCAGCGAGATGCCGCCGGGTGCCGTCACGCTGAAGGCGCCGGCCCCGTCGACCGTGCTCTCGAACGTGATGATGCCGCTGTCGGCGGTGAAGTTGCCGTCCGTGCTCAGCGAGACCGGCCCGGCATAGTCCTGGGCGCCTGTAGTGTGCACGGACGACGGCAGGGCGATGCTGCCGCTGGTCACGGCGAGGCTGGTCAGGGCGGTGGTCGAGCCGATGGCCCCGCTGAGGGCGACCGGCCCGCTGGTATCGAGCAGCGTCAGCGCCTGCGCGCCGTCGATCGTCCCGCTGATGGTGATGCCGCCCGTGCCGCCGGTGATCTGGGTGGTGCCGGTCAGCGTGAGCGGCCCGGTATCGGAAAAGCCGTTGGAGTTGATGTTGCCGCTGACATTGAGGGCGGCGGTGACGTTGTAGGTCTGGGTGCCGTCGGCCGAGACCGTCGGGATGCCGCCGCCGGTGACGCTGGCGGCGGTCAGCGAGAAATCGTTGAGGGCGATGTTGGAGCCGACGAACGCGGTGAATTCGACGGCCCCGGTCGCGGCGATGGTCAGCGACTGGCGACCCGAACTGTCGCCGTCGACGAAGCCTGCCAGCAGGATCGACGTACCGGTGAGCGTGGTATCGCCGGCGAGCCTCATATTGCCGGTATAGTTCTGCGCGTCCGCCGTCACCGCCGACGGCAGCACGATGCTGTTGCTGGTGACGGTGAGGTTAGTGAGAGGTGCCAAGCCGCCGACGGCGCCACCGAACGTCACGCCGGCGACGCCCGATACCTGCGCCTCGAAATTGCCGTCGAGCGTGCCGCCGAAGCTGATGCCGGCGGTGCCGGCATTGAAGACCGAGTCGGCGACCAAGGTCGCCGGGCCGGTGTAAATCTGGTTGCCCACCGTCGTCACCTGGGTCGGCAGGGTGATGCTGCCGCCGGTCACGGTCAGGGTGGACAAGGCCGTGTTGGCGCCGATCGGACCGTTCAGCACGATCGCATCGCCGGCGTCGCTTAGGGTCAGCGCATGATTCGTGCTGGCGGTCGAGTCGATGGCGCCGAGGGTGATACCCCCGGTGGCGGTCAGCGTCGCATCATTGACCAGGACGGCGACGTTGGAATAGCTCTGCGACCCGCCGGTCGTCACCGACCCGCCGAAAAAGACCGGGCTCAAGACGCTCAATGAGCCAGCGCCGTTGACGGTGCTGCCGAAGTCGACGCTTTGGGTGGTGCCGGCGTCGAACGTCACGTTGCCGCTCAGGGTCACCGGCCCGATATAGGCCTGGGAGCCGGTCGAGTTGACCGAGGTCAGCACGATGCTGCTCGCCGTCACGGTGAAGGTGTCCACCTTCGTGGTCGCCGTCAGCCCGCCCACGACATTCTCGAACGTCGCGACGCCATTGACCGCGGAGACCGTCACCGGGGAGTTGCCCTGCAGCGTGTCGAAGAACGTTATGCCGCCATTGTCCGACGTGATCGTCGTCGCCGCGCTGACGGTCGTCGGACTGCGGTAGTTCTGGTCGGATGCGGTGTGGACCGTGTCCGGCAGCGCGATGCTGACCGCGCTGAAGTCGATCTGGTTCAGAGCCGTGCCGCCGCCGATGGCACCCGCGAAGGTGATGACCCCGGTCGGTGCGGAAAGCGTCAGGGATTGCCCGCCCGCGCTGGCGGCGTCGACCGTGCTGCCGAACTGGATGGCGCCGGTCGAGGTGATGGACGTGTCGCCGGTCAGGGTCACCGGCCCCTGGATGCTCAGGCCGTTGAGCAGCGAAAGCGTTCCGCTGACGTTGGTCGGGTTGCCGTTCGTCAGACCGATCTGCACCTGGTTGATCGTCCCGGCGGTGCCGGTGCCGTTCAGCGCGTCGAGCATCGATTGCGGAACGGAGAAGGCTTCGGTATCGGTCCCGACGCCGATGGTGATGGCCGTGACGCCGCCGGGCAGCGTTCCGCCCAGGATCGCTTGCGACCCGCTGTAGGCGCCGCCGGTGAAATCGTTGTAGCCGGGGTTGCTGGCGGAGATGAGGCCCAGCGTCGACGACGGCGAAATGATCAACAAGCCCGGCGTCGAGATGTTCGCGGGCGAATCGGCGATGGTCAGCGTATCGGCGAGGAGCGCGATGTTGCCGGCCGCGGCCACGAGCGTGGCGCCGCTGTCGAGCTGGAGATGGCCGCCATATCCCGCGAACAGCAGCAGGTCGGCATGGGACGCGTCGATCGCATTGCCGCTGACACCGGTATTGGTCAGCGTCGCAGTGCCCTGGATCTCGATGAAGCCGTTCGGCTGGTTGAACTGCTGATCGGCCGCCTTGATGTAGATACCGTCCGCCGTGATCGAACCGCCGATGGTGATCTGCGCGCCGTCGGTCGCGGACAGCAGCGTCGTGTTGTCGACGAAGATCGACAGCGGCCCCGCGGCCGTCACGTGACTGCCCTGGCCGACGTCGATGACGCCGCCGAGGCCGGTCTGGATGGAAATGAAGCCCGCGGCGGTGGAAATGTCCGCACCGATGTTGACCGAGGTCTCGCCGGTCAGGGCCAGCGCCCCCGATCCGTTCAGATGGATGGGCGCGTTGATGGTCAGCGCATGCCCAGCCGTCAGGGTCAGCCCCGCCTGCGACATGTCGATCTCGGAGGAGACCGTGAGGTTGCTGGTCGCGGTGAGCGTCACGTTCGTCGACGAAAATTCGAAGCTGGTCGGATCGACGTGCTGGGCATCGGAGCCGCCGGTGACGATGAAGAGGTTGGTCGGATCGAGCAGCCAGCTGCCGAGCCTGCCGCCGGGCGCGGAGGTATCGACCCGCGCCGCGCCATCGACCTGGAGCGAGCCCTTGCTCGACGTCTCGACCCATCCGCCATTGCCGGTCCCGGCGCCACGGGCCGAGATCGTGCCGTCGAAGCGCGTCGTCGCGTCCGACCAGATCGAGACGGTCCCGCCGTTGCCGCTGTGGATCGCATTGGCATTGATCGCAGCACCGCCCATGACCAGGGTGGTTTGCGCGTGGTGTACGCCGCCCCCGCCGTGGGGACCGCCGCCGATCTGGACCTTGCCGCCGCCCGCACCGCCGGAGACGTCGACCTTCGCCGTCGCAGCCAGCGTGACCGCACCGCCGGTCACCACGACGGAGCCGCCGGTCTGGCCCGCCTTCGTGGCGCTCGCATCCAGCGTCGCCGCGACGGTCACACCACCGTCGCCGCCGTCCAGGATGATGTCGCCGCCGGCGACGGTGACGCCCTTGGCCTCGACCACGCCGTTCATGTTGATGACGTTGTCGACCACGCCCTTGACCACGTCGGCGGTCACCAGCACGTGGCCGCCGTTCGCAGACAGGGTGCCGTTATTCTCGATCGCCGCCTTGAACGGCTTGCCGTCCGGTCCGATCGCCAGCGCCGTGACCGGGCTGGTGACGGCGAGGCTGACCAGCCCGTCCCCATAGAAATCCAGGGTCGATGTCGTGCCGGCAGCCAACGTCACCTGACCCAACGTCGCCTGGATGACGCCGTCGTTGCGCACGCCCGGGGCGACCAGCGCTGCCAGGCCCTGGTTGGCGATGGTGATATGGCCGTCGTTGACGATGGAGGCAGTGGCGCTGCCGGCCTTGTCGAGTGCGAGGCGCCCGCCGGCGGCGAAGCTCTTCACCGCGGCCCCGGTCATGGTCGCCGTGCTGGCGACCAGGCCCGCCACGTCGACATGGGAATCCTTGCTGAACCAGATGCCGTTGGGATTGGCGAGCACGACGCGGCCGTTCGACGACAGGTCGCCGAAGATCTGCGAGGGCGTGGCGCCGGTGACTTCGTTGACCGTGATCGAGCTGGAGCCGGGCTGCTGGATCGTGACCTTGTTGCCGCTGCCGATCGAGAAGCTTTGCCAATCGATCACCGTGCGGTTGGTCCCGGTCGTGACGGCCAGCCGGTTTGCCGCGGGCTGCGCGATGGTCGCGGTGCCGGCGACGACGGTGCCGCCGGTCGGAAGCCCCTGCGCGCCCGCCGGGGACGACGCGACGACGGCGAGACCAGTCAGCGCGGTGGTGCCTAGCAACAGGCGACGCAGATGCAATGGGATGGAAGTGATACGCATGCCCGTGCTCCCGAACTTCGAGCCCGATTTCGAGCCCGAAGAAATATTCTTTACGCGAATACCCGCCGGACGCGCCGGCGAGCCGGTTCGTTCATTTTTAGAAGCTGGCGTTCAACGAGAAGAAAAGATGCCAGGACTTCGCATCGCCATGCCCGCGATCGGCAGCCAGTTCCCGGGTCAGCGGTTTCGCCAACTCGATATTGCTGGTGTAATTGTCGAACAACGCCAACCGCGTACCGACACCGGCGGACGCCAACGAGGCGTTGACGGTGCCGCCGCCAACGTCGCGGAGACCGTTGAACGGCAGGTTCGTGTGCCGGGTAACCACCTCACCCAGGTCGTAAAACGTATAGAACTGGGTATAGCGCAGCTCGCCCAGGTTCAGGTTGGGCGTCCATTGCAGCTCGATCTTGCCGGCAATCCCGTCGTCGCCGGTGATTTCGGAAGGATCGTAACCGCGGCCAAAAGCAGCTCCGCCCAGGCCGAACTGTTCGCCCTGCAGCAATGCCCCGCCGAAAGCGGTCTGCCCTTGCAGCGCCGTCAGCACCGCGAAATCGCCGCCGAGGCCGGTCGTCCGCGCGACGCCGACGACGAGCTTGCTGAATTCGGGATCGCCATAGAGGCGCGAGGCGATCGGACTGGCGAAGCGCGAAGCGTTGAGGATCGGCAGGCCATGGCTCAGCTCGAAATTGACCTGGTCCTGGCCATCGAGGGCATCGGCGACATCGTAGGTGCCGTTGAGCCGAAGCGCGCGGACCTTGTCGTCGGAAGTGGGCGTCAAATCGCCCGGAACCAGCTTGAGCCGCGTCGTCCCGTCGCGATAATCGAAATTCAGGCCGACCGTCAGGTCTTCGCTGCGCTGGCGGATGAACTCGTGCTTCACGCCGAACAGCAGGGTTTCCGCCGTTGTGTGGGTGCCGAGATCGGCGAGCGTGAAGCCCGGTGCGGCACGGGTCCGGCTGGCGGTGAACAGCAGGCTGGTGCCGTCGTCGTCGATCGGCACGCTCTCGTCGAGTTCCATGTAGGACAGCTCGCGGATGCTGGGCGTCGTCGCATAACGGAACGACGTGCGCTCGTTCAGGCCCAACACGTCGTTGATGCCGACCGACGCGTAGCCCTGCCACGGTCCGATGTAGCGGGTGCCGCGATTATCCAGCTCGAAATTGAAATCGAGCGTCTTTTCCGTCGCGACCAGGGTCAGGTCGGATGCACCCGGCACCGTCGCCGATGGGTTGAGCACGCTGCGCACGGTGAGGCCGGGCAATTCGTTCGCCAGCAGCAGGTAGCGTTCCAGATCCTCGGACTTGAGCGGCCGGGAGGCCTTCAGCTGCTCGCCATAGGCGACCAGCTTCGGGCTGCTGTCGCCCTGCACGGTCACCTGGTTGATGTAGCCTTCGATGACCGAAATGCGCACCGCACCGCCGCTGATCTTCTGGGCCGGCACCACGGCGCGCGACAGGATGTAGCCGGCGTCGCGATAGGCCCGGGTGATCGCATCAGCCCATTGATAGACCTCGGCCAGCGTCACGGTCTGCCCGACCCGCGCGCCGTAGACCGGCGCGAAACTGTCGGCGGGCAGCGCCACGGCGCCCTCGATCGTCACGCGGCTGAGGACGAATTGCACCTTCTCGGCATTCGCCGGCGGCACCGCCTCGGGTGCCGGTGCCGGCACGTCGAGTTCGGTCGTCGGCGGCCGCACCGCCGGCCCCTTGAGCTGGTCCGACAGGCGGTTGGGATCGATCGAGGGTGGAATGACCGGAACCGCCTGCGCCCAAACGACCGCTGGGATCACCAGAGTCAACGCCCCCACGCCACCGATGAATGAGCGTGTGAAGAAGCGGCGGCGAGCAAACAGACCAAACATGCTGCGCGTCATATGGGTCCAACCCCGAAAGGTGCAGTGATGCGCCGGGATGCGACAGTGACGGCCCTAGCCCCCCACACCGCCCGTTCCCGCGCATTCGATAAAGAGTAAATTACTATCAAATGATAAGCAATTGCCTGTGACATAGCTCACGGCAAAACCACCGCCAATGATAGGCGATAACTTATATTAGAATTGATCTGGAATTAGCGCACTCAGCGGTAGCGCGCGAGGCCGAGTTCGCTCAAGTCCGTCTCGGGATTGCGGCCCGACAGAAGATCCGCCAGCACCCGGCCGGAACCGCACGCCATGGTCCAGCCCAGCGTGCCGTGGCCGGTGTTGAGGTAGAGGTTGCGGAACTTCGTGCCGCCGATGACCGGCGGGCCGTCCGGCGTCATGGGCCGCAGCCCGCACCAGAAACTCGACCGGGCGAGATCGCCCGCACCGGGGAACAGGTCGCCGACCGACTGGTCGAGCGTTGCCTTACGCGCGATCCGCAACGTCCGGTCGAAGCCCGAAACCTCGGCCGTCCCGCCGACCCGGATCCGGTTGCCGAGCCGGGTGATGGCGACCTTGTAGCTCTCGTCCATCACGGTCGAGACCGGTGCCCGTGCCTCGTCGACGATCGGCACGGTGATCGAATAGCCCTTGATCGGATAGACCGGGATCTGGATGCCGAGCGGCCGGGCCAGGAACGGCGAGTAGCTGCCGAGCGCCAGGATATAGTCGTCGCCCGTCAGCACGCCGGCGCTGGTGGCGACGCCGCTGATCCGGTCGCCCTCGGTCACGAAGCCGTCGATCCGCGTGTCGAACAGGAATTTGACGCCCAGGTCGGCTGCCAGTTTCGCCAGGTTCTGGGTGAAGATATGGCAATCGCCGGTCTCGTCGCCCGGCAGGCGCAGGCCGCCCGCGATCTTTTCCGGCACGGCTGCCAGACCCGGCTCCGCCGCGATGCAGCCGGCCGGATCCAGCACTTCGAATGGTACGCCATAATCCTTGAGCACGGCGATGTCGTCGACGGCGTGATCGACCTGGGACTGGGTGCGGAACAGTTGCAGGGTACCCTGGGCCCGGTCGTCGTACTGGATGCCGGTATCGGCGCGCAGCGCCTTCAGGCAGTCCCGGCTGTATTCGGCGATGCCCACCATGCGGCCCTTGTTGACGGCATAGCGCGCGGACGTGCAGTTGCGCAGCATCTTGACGAGCCACAGCCACATATAGGGATCCAGTGTCGGGCGCAGCTTGAGCGGCCCGTGCTTCATCAGCAGCCACTTGATCGCCTTCTTCGGAATGCCCGGTCCGGCCCAGGGCGCCGCATAGCCGGGCGAGACCTCGCCGGCGTTGCCGAAACTGGTTTCCAGTGCCACACCGGGCTGGCGATCGACGACGGTGACGGCATGGCCGGCCTTGGCGAGGTAATAGGCCGTCGTCACGCCGATGACGCCGCCGCCGAGAATGATCTTCATGAAACTCTCCGAAAGGGGATCAGTCGCCGATGTAGTGCCGGGCATAGCGCCCGCCGAGGCTGGTCAGGATTTCGTAGCCAATCGTGCCGGCCGCCGCCGCCGCCTGGTCGACCGGCTGGTGGGGGCCGAGCAGCTCGACGAAATCGCCCGGCTTCAGCGCGTCCGGGGGCAGGGCCGAGATGTCGAGCGTCAGCGAATCCATCGACACCCGCCCCGCGATCGGCAGGGCGCGATCGCCGACATAGGCCCGACCGGCCGGGCCGATGCAGCGTAGCCAGCCGTCGGCATAGCCCACGGCCAGGGTCGCGATGCGTGTCGGCGCCGTCGCGCGGAAAGCATGGCCGTAGCCGACCGCATCGCCCGCCGCGATCTCGCGTGTCTGGATCACCCGGACGTCGAGCCGGACGACGTCCCTCATCGGATTGATCGTGCCCGGCACCGGCGCCACGCCATAGAGCGCGGCGCCGGGGCGGGCCAGGTCGAAATGATAGTCCGGGCCGAGGAAGATGCCCGACGAATTCGCGAAGGACGCCGGCGCCGGCGGCAGGCGGCGGCGCTGGGTCTCGAACGCGGCCAGCTGCGCCCGGTTGGCCGGATGATCGGGCTCGTCGGCACAGGCAAGGTGGCTCATGACGGCCCGAAGCGCCACACCGTCGAGACGGGCCGGATCGCGTGCCAGCTGGTCGACCTCGGCAGGCGCCAGGCCGAGGCGCGCCATGCCGCTGTCGATCTGCACGACCGCCGGCAAAGACCGGCCCAGCCGCCGGCTGAGCCTGGTCCAGGCATCGACCTGGACCAGGCTGTTCAGCACCGGTGTCAATCTCGCCTCGAGGCAGGCGCCTTCGGCACCCGGCATCAGCCCGTTGAGCACGAAGATCTCCGCCGCGTCCGGCAGCACGTCGCGCAGGGCCAGGCCTTCCTGCAGATGGGCCACGAAGAAATGCCGGCAGCCGATGCGCGACAGGGCCGTGGCAACCCGTGCCGCCCCCAGCCCATAGGCGTCGGCCTTGACCACGGCGGCGCAGGCGGCACCGGCAAGCCGGCTGCTCAACAGGCGATAATTGTCGCAAAGTGCCGCCAGATCGATCGTCAGCACCGCGCCCGCGGCCTCGGGCACGGCGGCTTCGCACGAAGACTGAACGATGGTCCGGACCATGGCGCACTCGATCTGGCAGGCGGCTGAGATCATTCGAGGATAGTCGCAGATTGCCCTATTTTCCTGGCTTTCCCTCGCAGGAAGCTGCAATTAACGGACCAATCCGGCAGAATATGCCGCTTGTCTCGCAGAGAAGTTCAATGCCTCAGATCGATGCGACCGACGCGAAGATCGTGCAGCTGTTGCGGGCCGACGGCCGCATGAGCAACGCCAACCTCGCGGCCGCCGTCGGGCTCTCGGCCTCCGCCTGCCTGCGGCGCCTGCGGCTGCTCGAGCGCAGCGGCGTGATCCGCGGTTATACCGCGCTCGTCGAGGATCCGGATGCCGCCGAGGCGATGGTGGCAATCGTGCAGGTGACGCTCGAACGCCAGACCGAGGAATTCCTGCAGCGCTTCGAGACGGCGGTCCGCAAATGCCCTGACATCCGGGAATGCTATCTGATGACCGGGCTCGAAGATTATATCCTGCGCGTCGATGCGCGGAATGCCGGCGATTACGAACGCATCCACAACGAACAATTGTCCCGCCTGCCTGGTGTCCATCGCATCCGGTCGAGCTTCGCGATCCGCAGCGTGGTGCGCAGCCGGCCGCGATGACGGTCGGGAATTATCCGCCCGACGTCTTCTCGAACCGGCCGCCCAGCCGGTAGCGCGAGCCCGGATAGAGCAGCCGGGCCGAACTGACCAGCCCCCCGTCCGACCAGGTGCGGCGGCGCACCAGCAGGCAGGGCTCGGTCAGCTCGATGCGCAGATGCCCCGCCTCCCAAGCTTCGGTCAGGACGGCTTCGACCAGATGCTCCCCCTCGGACAGCGGCGCCACGGCCATCAGATACTGATGGGGCGTGATCGTAGCGAAATCCTGGTCCAGATAGGCCGGCGCCAGCGCCGGGTTCACGTAGCGGTCTTCGAGCTGGACCGGCAGGTCGTCCTCGGTATGCACGATGATGGTGTGGAACAGGCGACGCCCCGGCGCCACGTCGAACAGCCCCGCGATCTCGGTCGGCGCCAGCGCCACCTCCCGGCAGAGCAGGCGCATGCCATGCCGGTGATCGCGCTGGGCGATCTCGTCGGCGATGTTGCGGATCTCCATGAGCGGCGCCAGCGGCGCCCCGCCGCCGACGAAGGTGCCGACGCCATGAATGCGGATCAGCACGCCCTCGTCGGCCAATTCGCTGAAGGCGCGGTTCACCGTCATCCGGCTGACGCCCAGCACGCGCACCAGTTCGTTCTCGGACGGAATGCGCTGATCCCGGCCCCAGGCCCCGCTGTCGATCTTGCGAACGATACCCCGCTTGATCCGCTGGTACAGCGGCAGCGGGCCATCGTCGATTTCCAATGTACTCATCTGTTGTGCCGCATCTCCATCAATTCGGGCCTCCCGGTCCGCGATCATTCTACCCATTCGCAATTCGGTGTAGACAGCAGACATCAGGCCGGCTGGGACAAGGAGCTGACTCTAGTGATTCTGATCAACGCTTTGCGAAACGGCTTGGAAAAATTCCTCGAGCTTCTCGGCCCCGGTGGCGGACCGGTGCAGGTGGACATGCGGACACGCATCGCGGCAGACTTTTTGAAAGGCAGTGGCGTCGAATTCGGTGCGTTGCATTCTCCACTTTCCGTACCCGCCGGAGTCACCGTCAAATATGCGGACTTCCAAACCATCGATCAGCTGAAACTCTCGTTCCCCGACCTGCCTTCGATTAGATCTCCCGACTACGTCACGGACCTCGAGAGCATGTCCGCCATCGGTGATGCCAGCCAGGATTTCGTGATCGCCAATCACGTTCTGGAGCATGTCGAAGATCCGTTGAAGGCGCTCGGGTCGATGGCGCGGGTCCTCCGATCCAAGGGGATCGCCTACATCGCGCTGCCGGACAAGCGGTTCACCTTCGACAAGGATAGAGTGCTGACGCCGCTCGACCATTTGCTCAGGGACCATCGTGAAGGACCCGACTGGTCGCTTGCGGGCCACTACGAGGAATGGTGCCGCTGCGTGGACGGCCTGAGCGGGTCCGAGCATGCCCAAAAGATGGGCCTTATGCTGAGCCAGCGGGACAACATCCATTTCCACGTCTGGGATTATCCCGCGATGATGGAGTTGTTTTCCTACGTCACGAGAGCCGAAACGTCGGAATTCGGGATCGAAATGTCTGCGCTCAACGGCAGCGAGGTCATCTGGATCCTGCGCCGGAAATAATCCGCCGGCTTGGCGGAGCGCGCGGTGGCGTGTTATCAACATGTCTATACTTGTATAGTACGCAGGAGTGCCGCCGTGCAGAGATCTCGAGCCATCGATGGAAACCATCGTGTCATCCGGGCCCCGCGCGGCGCCCAATTGACCTGCAAATCCTGGGCGACCGAAGCGCCGCTCCGGATGCTGATGAACAACCTCGATGCCGAGGTCGCAGAAAATCCGCAGGAACTCGTCGTCTATGGCGGCATCGGCCGCGCCGCGCGCGACTGGGACTGTTTCGACCGGATCGTGGACGTGCTGAAGACGCTCGACGAGAACCACACCCTGCTGATCCAGTCGGGCAAGCCGGTCGGCGTGTTCCGCACCCACCCCGGCGCGCCGCGCGTGCTGATCGCGAATTCCAACCTGGTCGGCAAATGGGCGACTTGGGAGCATTTCCACGAACTCGACCGCAAGGGCCTGATGATGTACGGCCAGATGACGGCTGGCTCCTGGATCTATATCGGCAGCCAGGGCATCGTGCAGGGCACGTTCGAGACCTTCGTCGAGGCCGGGCGTCAGCATTACGATGGCGATCTGGCCGGCCGCTGGATCCTGACCGGCGGCCTGGGCGGCATGGGCGGCGCCCAGCCGCTCGCGGCAACCATGGCCGGCGCCTCGATGCTCGCGGTCGAATGCCAGCCGAGCCGGATCGAGCGGCGCATCGAAACGCGCTATCTCGACCGCTGGACCGCATCGCTCGACGAGGCGCTGGCGATCATCGACGAATCGAAGCGCAAGAAACAGCCGGTCTCCGTCGGTTTGCTCGGCAACGCTGCCGAGGTATTTCCGGAACTGGTCCGGCGCGGCGTGCGGCCGGACATGGTGACCGACCAGACCAGCGCCCATGATCCGCTGAACGGCTACCTGCCGGCCCGCTGGAGCCTGGAGCAGCACGAGGCGCTGAAACAATCCGATCCGGCCCGGGTCGAGGCCGCCGCCAAGGCGTCGATGGCCGAGCAGGTCAAGGCGATGCTGGCCTTCCACCGCGCGGGGGTGCCGACGCTCGACTATGGCAACAACATCCGCGCCATGGCCGAGGAAGTGGGGGTCAGCGACGCGTTCGACTTCCCGGGCTTCGTGCCGGCCTATATCCGCCCGCTGTTCTGTCGCGGCATCGGCCCGTTCCGCTGGGCCGCCCTGTCGGGCAATCCCGAGGACATCTACAAGACCGACCAGCGGGTCAAGGAACTGATCCCTGACAATCCGCACCTGCACCGTTGGCTGGACATGGCACGCGAGCGGATCCAGTTCCAGGGTCTGCCGGCGCGCATCTGTTGGGTCGGGCTCGGCGATCGCGCCAAGCTGGGGCTCGCCTTCAACCAGATGGTCGCCGACGGCGAGCTTGAAGCGCCGATCGTGATCGGCCGCGACCATCTGGATTCAGGCTCGGTCGCCTCGCCGAACCGGGAGACCGAGGCGATGATGGACGGGTCGGACGCGGTCGCCGACTGGCCGCTGCTGAACGCCATGCTGAACGTCGCGTCCGGAGCGACCTGGGTCTCGATCCATCATGGCGGCGGCGTCGGCATCGGCTATTCCCAGCATTCCGGCATGGTCATCCTGGCCGACGGCACGCCCGAAGCGGCTGAGCGCCTGAGCCGTGTGCTGACCAACGATCCGGCGACCGGCGTCATGCGCCATGCCGACGCCGGCTATCAGATCGCGAAGGATTGCGCCCGCGAGCGGCAGCTCTGGCTGCCCATGCTCGACTGAGGCTGCCCATGGACGGCCTGCCCCGGACGCCCCATCATCCGGCGTGGCACGCCGCTGGCAGGGTGCTTGCCGGCACCGGCCTTCCATCCGGTTGCGCAGAGTGCCCGTTCCCCATGCCCGATGCCTCCCCCTCCGTTCCTTCCCCCGTGGCGCTCGAACGCGCCGACGGCGCCGTGCGTCTGGCGCTGACGTTGCGCGACGGACGGACGCGGATCGAAACGCTGTATCAGCGGGCACCGGCGCGCATGCTGTTTCCGGCCGTGCCGGAGGATCACCCGGCCCAGGCGGTGCTGCTCAATACGGCTGGCGGCATCGCCGGCGGCGACCGGATCCAGACCGAGATCCGGGCCGGCGCCGGGACCATCGCGACGGTGACGACCCAGGCGGCCGAGAAGATCTATCGGGCGCTCGATGCGCCGGCCCGACTCGACACGAAGATCGCGATCGCGGACGGCGCCTGGTTCGAGTGGCTGCCGCAGGAAACCATCCTGTTCGACAATGCCCGGCTGGACCGGCGGCTCGCGTTCGATCTGGCGCCCGACGCGCGCCTGTTGGCGGCGGAGACGGTGCTGTTCGGCCGCGCCGCCCGGGGCGAGCAGATGCGCTGCGGGCAATTGCACGATTCTTGGGCACTCCGCAGGCACGGGCGCCTCGTCTGGGCCGATCGCCTGCGGCTGACCGGCGACATCAGGACGATGCTCGATCGACCGTTCGGCTTTGCCGGTGCTGTCGGCATGACCACGCTGCTCCATGCCGGCCCGGCCGCGGCATCGTTCTTGCCACGGGCGAGGGAGATCGCAGCTGCCCAATCGGCCGAGGGGGCGGCAACGCTCGTCAATGGTATCCTGCTGATCCGCTTCCTGGATCGCGACGGCGCGCGGCTGCGGGAATCGGCGGCATCGGCCGCCATGATGCTGCGTCACGAGATTGCCGGCCTGTCGCCGACGCCCCCGCGCGTCTGGCGCAGCTAGAAGGAGTGGCCGAACGATGAATCTCAGTCCACGGGAAAAGGACAAGCTGCTGGTCGCCATGGCGGCGATCGTGGCGCGACGGCGCCTGGAACGGGGCGTCAAGCTCAACTATCCCGAGGCTATCGCGCTCATCACCGATTTCGTGGTGGAGGGCGCCCGCGACGGCCGACGGGTCGCCGACCTGATGGCGGCGGGCGGCGAGATCCTGACGCGCGACCAGGTGATGGACGGCGTGGCCGAGATGATCCACGACATCCAGGTCGAGGCGACCTTTCCCGACGGCACCAAGCTCGTCACCGTGCACGAGCCGATCCGATGATTCCCGGCGAGATCATTCCCGCCGCCGGTGAGATCGAGCTGAACGCCGGTCGTCCCACGATCACCCTCACCATCGCCAATACCGGCGATCGGCCGATCCAGGTCGGCAGCCATTTCCATTTCGCCGAGACCAACAATGCGCTGACGTTCGACCGCACCGCCGCCCGTGGCATGCGGCTCGACATCGCCGCCGGCACCGCGGTTCGCTTCGAACCCGGCCAGACCCGCGAAGTAACCCTCGTCGCCTTTGCCGGCAACCGCGAAGTCTACGGCTTCGCCGGCGCGGTCATGGGCAAGCTGGAGAGGCCCTGATGGCAACCAGAATGGACCGCCGCGCCTATGCCGGCATGTTCGGACCGACCGTGGGCGACCGCATCCGCCTGGCCGATACCGAGCTGTTCATCGAGGTCGAGGCCGACCACACGATCTATGGCGAGGAGGTCAAGTTCGGCGGCGGCAAGGTCATCCGCGACGGCATGGGCCAGAGCCAATTATCGAGTGCCGAGGGCGCGGTAGACACGGTCATCACCAACGTGGTCGTGCTCGACCCAGCCGGCATCTTCAAGGCCGATGTCGGCCTGAAGCACGGCCGCATCGTCGGGTGGGGCAAGGCCGGCAATCCGGACGTGCAGCCGGGCGTCACCATCATCATCGGTCCGGGTACGGAGATTATCGCCGGCGAGGGCAAAATTCTGACCGCCGGCGGCATCGACACCCATATCCATTTCATCTGCCCGCAGCAGGTCGACGAAGCGCTCTACAGCGGTGTCACCACCATGCTGGGCGGCGGCGTGGGCCCGGCGGCGGGCACCAGTGCCACCAGTTGCACCGCCGGCCCCTGGCACCTGGAGCGCATGCTGCAGGCGGCCGAGGGATTGCCGATGAACATCGGCTTCTTCGGCAAGGGCAACGCCAGCAAGCCCAATGCCTTAATCGAGATGATCGAGGCCGGCGCCTGCGGCCTGAAACTGCATGAGGATTGGGGCACCACCCCGGCGGCGATCGACTGCTGCCTGTCGGTCGCCGACGATCATGACGTGCAGGTGGCGCTGCACAGCGACACGCTCAACGAAAGCGGCTTCGTCGAGACCACGATCGGCGCCTTCAAGGGCCGCACGATCCACGCCTTCCATACCGAGGGCGCCGGTGGCGGCCATGCGCCCGATATCCTGAAGGTGGTGGGCGAGCCCAACGTGCTGCCGTCCTCGACCAACCCGACGCGGCCCTACACCGTGAATACGCTCGACGAGCATCTGGACATGCTCATGGTCTGCCATCATCTCGATCCGCGTATTCCTGAGGATATCGCCTTCGCCGAAAGCCGGATCCGCAAGGAGACGATCGCGGCCGAGGATATCCTGCAGGATCTGGGCGCCATCTCGATGATCTCGTCCGACAGCCAGGCCATGGGCCGGGTCGGCGAAGTGCTGATCCGCTGCTGGCAGACCGCAGACAAGATGCGTCGCCAGCGCGGGCGGCTGCCCGGCGACGGCCCGAACAACGATAATTTCCGCGTCCGGCGCTATCTGGCGAAATACACGATCAATCCGGCGATCGCCCATGGCATCTCGGATCTGGTCGGTTCGATCGCGCCCGGCAAGTTCGCCGACCTGGTCCTCTGGTCGCCGGCCTTCTTCGGCGTGAAGCCCGATATGGTGCTGAAAGGCGGTTCGATCGCGGCAGCACCGATGGGCGATCCCAACGCCAGCATCTCGACGCCGCAGCCGGTGCATTATCGGCCGATGTTCGCCAATTTCGGCCGTGCCCTGACGCTGAGCAGCGTCAGCTTCGTCAGCCAGGCGGCGCTGGCCGGCGGCATCGCCGGACGCCTGGGTTTGAGCCGCCCGCTCCATGCCGTCAGCAACACGCGCGGCGGCATCTCGAAGAAGAGCATGGTGCTGAACGACGCCACGCCCAGGATCGAGGTCGATGCCGAGACCTACGAGGTCCGCGCCGACGGCGAGTTGCTGACCTGCGCGCCGGCCGACGTGCTGCCGATGGCGCAGCGGTATTTCCTGTTTTGACGCCCTCACCCTTCCCAACGCTGAGCCCCCTCTCCGCCCCGATGGGGCGGAGAGGGGGCGTTCTCGCCTGATGCGCCGCGCCCACACCGCCCGCAAGGCCGGCACCTGGCCTGCTGCCCGACAGGCCGGCACCGTCACGCTCTCCTACCTGGAACGCCATCGCCGGCGGCTGCGCCTGGTGACCGACCAGGGCGAGCCGCTGCTGCTCGACCTGGCGAAGGCCGTGCTGCTGGGCGAGGGCGACGGGCTGGAACTCGACGAGGGCGGCTTCGTCGAGGTCAGGGCGGCCAAGGAAGCGCTGCTGGAGATCCGCGCCGGCACGGCCGGCCTCGCCCGTCTGGCCTATCATCTGGGCAACCGGCATCTGCCGATCCAGCTGTTGCCGGACGCGCTGCTGATCCGCGACGATCACGTCATCGCCGACATGGTGCGGGGGCTGGGCGGCGAAGTGCGCGCGGTCACCGTGCCCTTCACGCCCGAGGCTGGGGCCTATGCCGGCGGACACGACCATTCGAGCAGGTTCGAGGATGAGTGACCTGGGTTGGCTGCTGCCGCTCGGCACCTGGCTGTCGCCCTCCTATCCGGTCGGTGCTTTTTCCTATAGCCACGGGCTGGAATGGGTCGTCGAAGCCGGCAAGGTCACCGACGTGACGGGGCTCGCCGACTATGTCGCGACGGTCCTGGAGGCCGGTGCCGGCTGGGCCGATCTGGTGCTGCTCGCCGCATCCTGGCGCGCCGCCGCGACCGACGATGCCGCCGGGTTCGAAGAGGTCCGCGAGTTGGCCCAGGCCCTGCGCGGCACGGCCGAAACATCGCTCGAAACCACCCAGCAGGGCGCATCCTTCGTGCTCGCGACCCGTGCCGCCTGGCCCGGCACGCCGCTCGACCGGCTGGCCGGCGACCAACCGCTGACCTATCCCGTCGCCTTCGGCGCCGCTGCGGCCGGGCAGATCCCGCTCGCGGCTGCCCTATTGGGTTTCGCCCAGGCGGTTGCGGCCAATCTGGTGTCGGCGGGCGTGCGGCTCATCCCCTTGGGCCAGACCGACGGGCAACGCACACTCGCCCTCCTCGCCTCGATCGTCGCCCGGATCGCGGCGGCGGCCGAGGCCGCATCGCTCGACGAGATCGGCACGGCGGCGCCGGCGATCGATCTCTCATCCATGCGTCACGAGACGCAATATACGAGGCTGTTCCGCTCATGAGCGCTTCCCATCACCACGGCCCCCTGCGCGTCGGCATCGGCGGCCCGGTCGGCTCCGGCAAGACGGCGCTGACCGACCGGCTGTGCAAGGCGATGCGCGACACCTACGACATCGCGGCCATCACCAACGACATCTATACCAAGGAAGATGCGGAGTTCCTGACCCGCTCCGGCGCGCTGACACCCGACCGCATCCGCGGCGTCGAGACCGGCGGCTGCCCGCACACGGCGATCCGCGAGGATGCTTCGATCAACCTCGCGGCCGTGGCCGAGATGAACGGGCTGTTCCCGAACCTCGACGTGATCTTCATCGAGAGCGGCGGCGACAATCTGGCCGCGACCTTCAGCCCCGAGTTGGCCGACATCACGCTCTACGTCATCGACGTGTCGGCCGGCGACAAGATCCCCCGCAAGGGCGGACCCGGCATCACCCGCAGCGACCTGCTGATCATCAACAAGATCGATCTGGCCCCGCTGGTCGGCGCCTCGCTGGAGGTCATGGACCGCGATTCCCGCAAGATGCGCGGGGAGCGGCCGTTCCTCTTCACCAATCTCAAGGAAAACAAGGGCCTGGCCGAGATCGTGCAATTCATCGAACGCGCCGGCGGGCTGCGGGCGGAGTAGCTACAAGACCGCCCGCTCGCGCTGGAACAACTCGAGCAGGAAGTCGGTGACGGTGCGGATCGGCGGGGTGGACATCACGTCGCGCCGGGTCAGCAGCCAGATCTCGCGGGTCGGCGGCAGCGGCTCGATCGGTACCGGGACCAGGCCGGGGTCGGTCGACCCGAGGAAATTCGGCAGCAGGGCGATGCCGCAGCCGGCACGGGCAGCGCCGGCCTGGGTCATCTGGCTGTTGGTGCGGAACGCCAGCCGACAGGTCGGGAACTGGCGAGCCAGCCACGCCGCCTCGGGCAGATGCGCGCCGGCCTCGTCGAATCCCACGAAGATCGGTGTCTCACCGACCGCGATCCGATCGCGCCAGCCCGTCGTCCCATAGAAGCCGTGCCGCAGTGTGGCGACGGCGCGGGCGATGAGGTCCCCGTCCTGGGGCCGAGCGAGCCGCAGCGCCACGTCGGCCTCGTGCCGCGGCAGGCTGATCGCGCGCAGGTCGGCAATCACCTCCAGGTCGAGCGCCGGATGGTGCTGCTGCAGCGGTCCCAACCGCGGCACGAGGAACGCCTCCGCCAAGGTCGGCGTCGCGGTGATGCGCACGAGACCCGCGACCTCGGCCGACGCTTCCCGACGCGGCAATAAACGAGCGGCGGTCTCCATGGCGCCTGCCGCCTGCAGCGCGTCGCGGCCGGCAGCGGTCAGTTCGTAGCCGGTCGGCCGCCGCTCGAACAGCCGAGCCCCGACCGTCTCCTCCAGCCCCGCGACGCGGCGCGCCACCGTCGCGTGGTTGACGCCGAGGGCCCGTGCTGCCGCAGACAAGCTGCCGTGCCGGGCGAGTGCTGCGAAGAAGCGCACGTCCTCCCAATCCGGCCCTGTGCGAAAACGATCAGCCATTGCGAAAATTTAGCGAATTCCCGCTCAGGCCGCCAGCGCCTATCTCCTGGAAGCCGCATCGATGCGTCCCACCTGGAGCCCGTTCAATGTCTACGTTCGATACTACGCTCACCTTGATCGGCGGCCCGACCGTCGTCATCGAACTGGGCGGGCTGCGCCTGGTCACCGACCCGACGTTCGACGCGCCCGGCACCTATCCGTCCGGCACCATCATGCTGGAGAAGACCACCGCCCCGGCCCTGTCAGTCGCCGAGATCGGCGCGATCGACGCAGTGCTGCTGAGCCACGACCAGCATTCCGACAATCTCGACCGCGCCGGCCGGGCCTTCCTGCCCCAGGTCCGGACGACTTTGACCACACCGATCGGGGCGAGCCGGCTCGGCGGCAATGCGGTCGGCCTCGCTCCCTGGCAGACCGTCACGCTCGACGGTACCAAGGGGGCCAGCCTGCATGTGACCGCCGCCCCGGCACGCCACGGTCCGCCGGGCATCGAACCGATCGCGGGCGACGTCGCTGGCTTCCTGTTGGGCGTCGATGAACCGGGCGACGCGATCTACATCACCGGCGACACGGTTTGGTACGAGGGAGTGGCCGAGGTCGCCCGCCGCTTCAAGCCCAAGCTGGTCATCCTGTTCGCCGGTTCGGCCGAGCCGCGCGGCCGGTTCCATCTGACCATGGACGCGAACGACGCGCTCGAAACCGCTCACGCCTTTCCCGATGCGAAGATCGTCGCGGTGCATAACGAGGGCTGGGGCCATTTCGCCGAGACCGACGCCGACCTGCGGCAGGCCTTCACCACGCTCGGCATCGGCGACCGTCTGGTGCCGCTGGAGCGTGGCCGGCTGGTCCGCCTGTCCCTGTAGGGTCAGGCGACGCCCAGGACGCGGATCAGCGCCAGGCTGATCGTGACGAGGACGAGAAGCGAAACGATCACCGTCGTCGTCACCCGGCCGCCGGCCCGGGCGACGACGCGGACATCCACGCCCAGGCCGAGGGCCGCCATCGCGATCACCGTCAGAAGGTTGGCGATGACTGCGGCCGGCGCCAGCACGAGATGCGGGACGAGGTCGGCCGAGCGCAGGCCGCCCAGCACCAGGAAGCCGACGATGAACCAGGGGACCAGCCGATGCAGCGGCAGCTTGCCCGTCGTGGGCAGGTCCTCGCCGGCCACCACCGCGGAACGATGGATCGCCGCCTTTTCCAGGTGGCCGGCGCCCAGGGACAGGAACAGCACGACCGGCCCCAGCATCAGCACGCGGACCAGCTTGACCAAGGTGCCGATCTGGGTGCTGAGCAGGCCGGCCGGCACCGTCGCCGCCAGCACCTGGGGCACGGCATAGACCGTCAGGCCGGCCAGCACGCCGTATTGTGTCGCCGACAGGCCGAACAGCGGCATCAGCAGCGGCAGGGTCAACACCACGACCACGCCCAGTACGGCGGTGAAGGCGATCGAGGAGGCGACGTCGTCGCTGTCGGCATGGATTACCGGTGCCACCGCGGCGATGGCGGAATTGCCGCAGATCGAGTTGCCGCACGCGATCAGGATGGCGATCCGCTGTGGCAGGCCCATCAGCCGGCCCAGCATGTAGCTGGCCGGGATCGCTACCAAGACGATGCCGACGATGCCGAGCAGCAGCCCCGGCCCGACCGCGAGGATGGTCTGCACGCTGATCGAGGCACCCAGCAGCATGACCGCGAGTTCGAGCAGGAACTTGGCGCTGAAACCGATGCCCGGCAGCCAGCGCCGATGGGGCGTCCAGACCGAACGGACAATCGTGCCGAGCAGGATCGCCAGGACCAGGGCTTCGAGATACGGCCGACCGAGCAGCCGTTCCTCGACGACCTGCAGTCCGACCGCCGCCAGCGTCACGGCGGCGCACAGCGCGACGCCAGGCAGGAAGCGGGCCGGGTTGGCAAGGAGGGCAGGCATGACAGGCTCCGGAAAACATCCGTCGGCTGCGACGCCGGCCCTGCTGAACTGAGCTTGCGGCGATCATAACTCCAATACATATTTCTCATGTTCCTATAGACTGGATCTATGGGATTGAACCTGCACCTGCTCCGCCTGTTCGCCACGGTTGCCCGGCACGGAAGCTTCTCGCGCGCCGCCGAGGCACTGCACCTGAGCCAACCGGCGGTTTCTAAGGGCGTGCGCGATTTCGAGGCGCAGGTCGGCAGCCGCCTTTTGGAGCGGGGCGGTCCCGGTGGTGTGGCCTTGACCGAGGCCGGCAGCCTGCTGATGCGGCACGCCGCAACCCTGTTCGGTGCCGAACGCGCGGCTGAGGAAGAGCTGGCGGCGCTCCGCGGCCTGCAGCGCGGCACGCTGAGCGTCGGGGCGAGTACGACCGTCGCGACCTATCAGCTGCCGCCGATCCTGGGAGCGTTCCACAAGCGTCATCCCGACATCGAGCTGCGCCTGACCAGCGCCAACACCCGGGCGATCGCCGAGCTGCTGAGTGCCCGCGATCTGGACATCGCGCTGGTCGAAGGTCCGGTCGACGAACCCGGCATCGAGGTCCTGCCGTGGCGCACGGAACGGATGATCCTGATCGCCGCCCCCGATCATCGCCTGGCGCAGTCGGGCCGCCCGGTCACGACGCAGGATGTCGCCGACGAGATCGTCATCGTGCGCGAGCCTGGATCCGGCACCCGCGACGTGGCATTGGCAGCACTCGAAACCTACCACATCGTTCCGCGCCGGATCCTCGAGGTCGGCAGCACCGAAGCCATCAAGCAGATCGTCGCCGGCGGATATGGCGTCGCGATCGTGTCGGCGGCCGCAGCGGCGGACCAGATCGCGCTGGGCAAACTCGCCGTCCTGCGGGCGACGGGCTTCGACGTTCGGCGCACTTTGACCCGGTTGCGCCTGCCGGCGCGGCAGCCCAGTGCCGCGGCCGCCGCCTTCGACGCACTGCTCGACCGACCCTCGGACTGACGCGACGGAACGAAGCGTGTCGCCTGCAGTTGGTGAATTAGAAAAACCGAATGCGACCGGGGGGATGACCGATGTCGGCGTTGGCAGAACAGCCCGTCAAGGAGCCTAAAACGCCCCTGTTGCTCCAGGTGATCGGTCCCGGCCTGATCACGGGCGCTTCCGACGACGACCCGAGCGGCATCGCAACCTATTCTCAGGCGGGCGCCCAGTTCGGCTATGCCACGGCCTGGACACTGGTCATCACCTATCCGCTGATGGTTGGCATCCAGGAGATCAGCGGCATCATCGGCCGCGTGACCGGGCGCGGCATCGCCGGCAACCTGGTGCGCCACCAGGCCGGATACGTCGTCAAGATCCTGGTCGGGCTGATGGTCCTGGCGAACGTCTGCAACCTCGGTGCAGATCTCGGCGCCATGGGCGCGGGCCTGCAACTGCTCATCGGTGGGCCAAGCGGGCTCTACGTGATCGGCTTCGCCGCCATCTCGATCCTGCTGGAAGTCTTCGTATGCTACGCCCGCTATGCCAACATCTTGAAATGGCTGACGCTTTCGCTATTGGCCTATGTCGGCTCGGTCCTGGTCGTAGGCGTGCCCTGGCGCGAGGTGGGCCTCGCCATCGTCTGGCCCAAGATCGAGCCGACCGCCGACTATGCAACCATCGTGGTGGCCGTGCTGGGCACGACCATCAGCCCCTACCTGTTCTTCTGGCAGGCCGGACTCGAGGTCGAGGAACAGCAGGAGCACGCCGGATCGAAGCCCTTGCGCCTGGCGCCGCAGCAAGCGCCGGACGCGCTGCGCCGCATCCGCTGGGACACGATCGTCGGCATGGGGCTGTCGAACCTGATCGCGCTGTGCATCATGATCACGACCGCTGCGACGCTGCATGTCCATGGCGTCAAGGACATCCAGAGCGCCACCCAGGCGGCCGAGGCGCTGAGGCCGATCGCCGGCCAATTCGCCTTCGTACTGTTCGCCGGCGGCATCATCGGCACCGGGCTGCTGGCCCTGCCCTCGCTCGCCGGATCGGCCGCCTATGCCATCGGCGAGGCGGCCCGCTGGCCGGTCGGGCTCGATCAGCGGCCCAAACGCGCGAAGGCGTTCTACGGCGCCATCACGATCGCGACGATCGTGGGCGCCGGCATCAATTTCATCGGAATCGATCCGATCAAGGCGCTGATCTGGAGCGCCGTGCTGAACGGGGTGGCCGCGGTCCCGATCATGGCGATGGTGGTCCGCCTGGCGACGCAGAGCAAGATCATGGGCGACTTCACCATCTCGCGCGGCCTCGCGATCAACGGCTGGATCGGCACCGGGTTCATGGCAGTGGCGGTGCTTGTGATGTTCGCGACGATGTTCTGAGGGGTGGCGTCAGGTCCGGCGACGGCGCGAGCGGGCGAACAGGAAGCCTGCGAGGCCGACGGCGAGCAGGCAGAGGACCGACGGCTCCGCCACCGTGACCGGCGCGCCGGCCGGGCTGGCCGTGCCGCTGCCCGGCAGAACGCCCTTGTAGGCGGCCAGATGGATCTCGCCGTTCTGGGTCAAGCTGTTCGCGACCAGCGTGCCGTCGATCGCGTTGTTGTTGGTGACGGCGGCAAGCGGCGCCAGGATGGTCCCGCCGAACTCCGTGCCGAAGGTCAGGCTGGTCGCGTCGTAGAAATTCCACAGCAGGTTCGGGCCGAGCGACGCGTCGTTGAAATTGCGCGCCAGCGTCAGGCTGGCGGCGTCGACGTTGATGATGACGCTGGTCGCCCCGTTCAGGAGGAACGTCGGATCAGCCGCCGCCAGCTGGGCGCCGGTGATGTCGAACACCGCGACGCCCGAGGCATCGGGATGGGCGGTGAAGACGTTGCTGTTCTGGTTGGCCTGGACCAGGGTCGAGTTCGCGGTCAGCTGGTCGAGACCGCTCGACACGCTGAGCGCGCTCGCCTTGAAGCTGGGGATGATCAGGCCGCCCTGGTTCGCCAGTTCGTGGCCGTTGTTGTTGCCCGTGATGGCGCCGCCGACCAGGGCCAAGCCACCGCCATTGAGGTTGATCGTCCCGGCGCTGCCGCCGACGATGACGGTGCCGCCGTCGTTCACGTTGACGGTGCCGGCGAGGCTGCCGCCGACGGTCAGCGCCGCATAGGACGAGGCGGTCGCGTTCGTCCCGTTGATGAAGACGTTCGAGGTGCCGGCCAGGCTGCCGCCGATGACGGCCCGACCGCCGATCTCCGAAGACGACGAAACACTGCCGAACACGATGAGGTTGAGCTGGTCGAGCGTGCCGACGCTGATGGCATCGGCGCGCGCCGGTGCCGAGGCCATTGCCAGGACGGCGCAGGCGGTGCCGGCGACGAGGGCGCGCGTCGCGGCGGCTCGGAAATTCCGAACGTTCATGATCTGATAATGCTTTCGACTGAAGAGCGACCGATAATGACTTGTTGATATCGGAGAATCATAAAAATTGAATTAAGCGAACGTCGCTTCATCCAGAGCTGTTTTCGCGCCTCCAAATAGATCGACGATGAGTGACATCAACGCAACGACCGGCGCGCGTCCGATGCTGACCGTCCGATAACCCTACCTCGCGCGACTCCGATGGGTTATTGCTCGTGAAGCGGCGATCGACGCCGCGGTCTGAACCCCCTATTTCGAGCTCATCCCATGCGCAAGCTGCTTCTCGGTCTCGCCACCTTCGCCGTCCTCGCCGCCTCGATCCCGGTCGCGATGGCCCAGGTGCCGCCGCGTCACCACCATCATCGCGTCCATCACCACCCGCACCACCACCATCACGTCGTTCCGCATTCGTAAGATACGGACGACTGAGACCGGGGCCGGCGCCGCGCTGAGAGGGCCTTCGCGCGGCGGCGGCCACCGCGGCCCCAACCGGCACGAGGTCGGTTGGGGTTGAGCCGATCGACGTCGATTTGTCCTGCCTGCATCCGGTTGGCGAGGCGCCGCGGAGATGCGATGATCGCGCCGGCGACACGCGTGCGCTTGGCAGAACAGACGATCGGGTGAGGGAATGGCGTCCAACCGTATCTATCGCATCGCCGTGATACCGGGCGATGGCATCGGCAAGGAAACCGTTCCGGAGGGCGTGCGCGTCCTCGAGGCCGCAGCGGCGAAATACGGCTTCGAACTGCACACCGACGACTTCGACTTCGCGAGTTGCGACTATTACCAGCGCCACGGCCAGATGATGCCGGACGACTGGAAGGCTCGCATCGGATCGCACGATGCCATCTTCTTCGGCGCCGTCGGCTGGCCCGATACCGTGCCCGACCACGTGTCGCTGTGGGGATCGCTGATCCAGTTCCGCCGCGAATTCAGCCAATACGTCAACCTGCGCCCGGTCCGCCTGATGCCCGGCGTGCCCTGCCCGCTGGTCGGCCGCAAGCCGGGCGACATCGATTTCTATGTGGTGCGAGAAAATACCGAGGGTGAATATTCCTCAGTCGGCGGCCGCATGTTCCCGGACACGGATCGCGAGCTGGTGATCCAGGAAACCGTGATGACCCGGACCGGCGTCGACCGGATCCTGAAATTCGCTTTCGAGCTGGCCCAGTCGCGCCCGAAGCAGCACCTGACCTCGGCGACCAAGTCGAACGGCATCTCGATCACCATGCCCTATTGGGACGAGCGGGTCGTGGCGATGGCGAAGGACTATCCCGACGTGCGATGGGACAAGTACCATATCGACATCCTGACGGCGAATTTCGTGCTGCATCCGGACTGGTTCGACGTCGTCGTCGGGTCCAACCTGTTCGGCGACATCCTGTCGGATCTGGGCCCCGCCTGCACCGGCACGATCGGCATCGCGCCCTCCGGCAACATCAATCCCGAGCGGACCTCGCCCTCGCTGTTCGAGCCGGTGCACGGCTCGGCACCCGACATCGCCGGCAAGGGCATCGCCAATCCGGTAGGCCAGATCTGGTCGGCGGCGATGATGCTGGAACACCTGGGCGAACCGGAAGCGGCGGCCGCCATCGTCGCCGCCGTCGAACGCACCCTGCAGGAACCTCATCTGCGCACGCGCGACCTGGGCGGCTCGCTCGGCACCGAAGCCTGCGGCAAAGCGGTGGCCGACGCGCTCGACTAGACGTCCGCCGGCAATCTCCGTCTTCGGCCCGCGATGAACCCTATGGGCTCGTCGCGGGTTTTTCTCTCATGGACGACACGTTTCAGTCGGATCTGCAGAGGGATGGAGGATTTCCCATGAGACTTCTGATTATCGCAGCCGCCAGCCTGGCGGTGCTGTCGGCATCCGCGGCCGCGCCGCCGGCCCATGCCCAATCATCGCCGGCGTCCCTGCCGATCAGCGGGTCCGGCGACCAGCAACCGGGTGGCCTGACGGCCCACGACGTCGTCGGCAAGCGCCTGAGCGACGCCAACGGCAACGCACTCGGCCAGATTACCGGTGTCAGCAAGGACGGCATGACCGCCCAGGTGCGCCCGTCGCAGAGCGGCGGCGCCACGGCGGCCGCCATGGCCGACCTCAGCCTCGGCACCGGGGCCCGCTCGGTCATCCTCGGCGATTCCCATCCCGCCCCGCCACCGAACTGGAGCAAGCGGTCGAGCACCGTGACGTCTACCGTCACCGCGCCGCCGGTCGTGGTCTTGCCGCCGCAGTGACCGACCGCATTCCCGATCGAGGAGAAAGATCATGAAGAGGGCGGCCGCAACCCTCGTTACCCTGGGCCTTCTCGCCGCAAGCGGCGCCTGGGCCCAGACCACGCCCGGCGGCGCCGGCACGTCCGCGGATCCGTCGGTCTCGACCACGCGGACCGGGCTTTCGCCCGCGGAAAGCGGGGCCAAGCCGACGCTCGAGACTTCGCGGATGACCGGCGCCGGCGTCGCCCAGCCGCCGAATGCGGTGCCGACGGCGCGCAATACCGCCGGCGACCCGCACACGGGCCACACCAAGGCGGCAACAGGTGCCGCGACGTCGGACACCCCAGGCGGAAATCGGTAGGAAGGAAGCGAGGGCGGCGAGCGATGCTCGCCGTCCCTAGAATAGGACAGGCGCCCCTTTGCCCCGTCCGAACACCCGGCGCAGCCCGATGATGGGAAGTATCAGCGGCAGCAGCATCATGGCCGCGGCCGCCAGGATCAGCCCAAGCAAGGGAAGCAGTCCCCTGCCAGGCCACTCGGCCGGACGCGGGGTGGCGATCGTCGCCCGACGCACGGGGCGCTGGATCGCCGTGTAGCTTTTGATGTCGGCGAATGAACCGTGCATTGCCTGTCTCGCTTGCTGAAGGTCCATACACAACAGGCGAGTCGCCAATTGGTTCGTTCGGGCAGTTGCGCACAGAGGAACCGGGGGCGCCGACCGGCGCCCCCGCCGACCCTAGACTTCCATGTGATGCTTCAGGTCGCGCATCTGGTCGTGCCCGGCCTTGACCGAGGCATAGGCGCGCTCGACGATATCCAGCACCGGGGCGGACAGGTCGTCGTCGGCAAGGGCCTTTTCATATTCGGCCTTGATATGGTCCTCGGCGCTTTCGACCGAGTTCACGATGCCCTTGTCGCTGCCGGTGATGGCGGCCTTGAGATTCATGAACACGCGATGCGCCTTGCCGGCCGTCGTGCCGGCCTGGGCAGGCTTGCCGCCCAGTAGGCGGCGCACTTCGGTCTGCAGTTCGGCGGTCACCTGCTTGCGCTCGATCGCCCGTTTGCCGAACAGTGTCTTGAAATGCGGGTTCTTGGTATCCTTGCTCGCATCCTCATAGCCATGGGCGCTGTCGAGGGTGACCTCGATCAGGCCGTTGAGGGTGTCCAGGTCGTGCTCGTTCGATGTCATGGCAATTCTCCTTGTGCAGGAACAAGCCGCGCGACCGGCAAACGGTTGCCTACCCGTCCTCCATGCTTTCGCCACACGGGGCGACTTGCTAGCGTGGCCCGTCGGAAATCTGGGGAGAACGGCCATGCCGGAGCAACGGTTCGACGCCATCGTCATCGGCGCGGGTCAGGCCGGACCCTCGCTCGCCGGTCGCCTGACCGCGGCCGGCATGACCGTCGCGCTGGTCGAGCGCCACCTGTTCGGCGGCACCTGCGTCAATACCGGCTGCATGCCGACCAAGGCATTGGTCGCCAGCGCCCGGACCGCGCATGTCGCCCGCCGCGCGGCCGATTACGGCATCCGGATCGAGGGGGCGGTGTCGGTCGACATGGCGGCGGTCAAGGCGCGCAAGGACGGCGTCTCGACCACGGCGAGCGGCAATGTCGAGAAATGGCTTCGGGGCATGGCGCGCTGCACGGTGCTGCGTGGCCACGCACGCTTCGAGCAGGCCCACACGCTACGCATCGGCGACGAGGTGATTTCCGCCGAGCGCATCTTCCTCAATGTCGGCGGACGCGCCGTGGTGCCCGAGATTCCGGGTCTCGACCAGGTGTCCTACCTGACCAATACCTCGATCCTCGAACTCGACCGGGTGCCGCGCCACCTGGTAATCGTCGGCGGCAGCTATATCGGCCTGGAATTCGCGCAGATGTACCGGCGCTTCGGTGCCGACGTGACGGTGATCGAGCGCGGGCCGCACCTGCTGCCGCGCGAGGACCCGGACGTGTCGGACGGGATCCGGAGCATCCTCGAAAACGAGGGCGTCGCGATCCGCACCGGCGCCACCTGCATCCGCATCGCCCCCCAGGGGGACGACATCGCGGTCGGTGTCGATTGCACGGCCGGCGCGCCCGAGATCCTGGGCTCGCACCTGCTGATGGCGGTCGGGCGCCGGCCCAACACCGACGACCTGGGGCTCGAGCGGGCCGGCATCGCCACCGATGCCCGCGGCTATGTCACGGTCGACGACGAGCTGCGGACCAACGTGCCGGGCATCTGGGCGCTGGGCGATTGCAACGGCAAGGGGGCGTTCACCCACACCGCCTACAATGATTTCGAGATCGTCGCGGACAACCTGCTGGGCGGCGGGTCACGCCGGGTCAGCGACCGTATCGTCACCTACGGCCTGTTCATCGACCCGCCGCTGGGCCGGGTCGGCATGACCGAGACCGAGGCGCGCGCCGCGGGTCACAACATCCGCATCGGCAAGCGGCCGATGACGCGGGTCGGCCGCGCGGTCGAAAAAGGCGAGACCCAGGGCTTCATGAAAGTCATCGTGGATGCGGACACGGATGCGATCCTGGGCGGTGCCATCCTGGGCGTCGACGGCGACGAAGCGGTCCATGCGATGCTCGATACCATGGCCGCGAAGGCGCCCTATACGGTGCTGCAACGGGCCGTGCACATCCACCCGACCGTGGCCGAACTGATCCCGACCATGCTCGGCGAACTCAAGCCCTGAAGATCACGGCCTCGGTCATTTGCGGAAAATCTGCCACCAGCGCTTCCGGCTCAACGGGGCATGGCCGCCGAGCTTTTCGGCCAGTTGCTCGATCGCCTTGGCCGCCGGGCCGCGGCGGTTCAGCAGAGGGACACCGGCATTCGCCGCGAAAACGACGCTCTTGGCATCGAACGGAACGATCGAATCGAACCGGAGACCGACCACCTCTTCCATTTCCTTGGCGGCGATCCCGGCTTTTCCGGACTCGCCGAACCGGTTGAGCACCATCATGTTGCGGCTGTCGTCCTGCCCCAGGCGATAGGCCTCGCGCATCCCCAGCATGTCCCGGACCGACAGGGTCGTCTGGTCGACGACGACGATCCTGGTGCTCGCGAGTTCCAGGGCCTGGGCCAGCAGGGTGGAATTTTCCCGTGCGGCGTCCAGCACGACGAAGTGGAATTCCTTGCGCAGGATCGAAACCAGCTGGGACAGGGCCAGGGGATCGACCACGATGGGATCGTTGACTTTCTCCTGGCAGGCCAACAGGAACAGACGCTCGCCGCACGGGATCATGGCCCGCCGGACGAACAGCTCATCGACCCGGACCGGTCGTTCCAGCGCCTCTCTCAGACCGCTGTCCGACTTCACGCCCAGCATCAGGCCGCACGCTCCGTACTTCAGATCCAGATCGACGAGCGCCACCCGGCGATGCTTCCGGTTGGCCAGCCCCCAGGCGAGGTTCGTGGCCAGGGTCGAGGCGCCCACGCCACCACGCGTACCGACGACGGTGATGATCTTGCCCAGCTTGTGGCTGAGCGGCGTGTTGGCGACTTCGGCCAGGCCCAGCAGCCCGTTCATCGCCTTGTGGATGAGGTAGGCCGGCAAGGGTTTGACGATGTAGTCGCTGATCCCGACGCCCAGCAGGTCGCGGTAGAGGCCGACGTCGTTGCGGTCGCCGACCGCCACGACGGAAACGCCCGGCTCGCACACGTCGGCCAGATGCTGAATCTTCGTTAGCGCCGGCTCGGCCCCGGCGATGTCGACCATCAGCGCCCGCGGCGAACGCACCTTTTCCAGATAGTTGATCGCCGTGCTGATATCGCCGCGATGCACGCAGCTGGGAGGGAGCCCCATCTCGGCGATACATTGCCGAACCTGTTGAACGCTCGCGTCGTCGGCCAGGAATGCCGCGAAGCTTTCTCGCGGAGCGGCCTCCTCGAGCTGTTCCGTCTCCGGGGCTGCTTGCATTCAGAAACTCTTCAAGCCGTTAAAAATCGACCGGAGCTTAGGTGTCGTCCATTTATATTATGTGAATATCAACAATTGTCGATATTTCGCCCCCGCCGATACCCACCGGAAAGGGTGCCGGACCTGCAAAAGTTACGGATTCTAAACGATTCTCATGGTCTTTTGCATGCCATTGACTTGGCTTCCTGTCGTCGCGGTTTCGGAGTTCCTTTCCGTTGGAGAACATTGCCGGGCACGGTGAACGATCGCGGGCCCCAGGAAGACGGGGACTGGCCGCGTACGGCCGCGTGCTTCGACGGTTGGCCCTGCGGACCGAGGGCGTCGTGGCGATGGAATTCGCCTTGCTCGCGGTTCCGTTCTTCGCCGTACTGTTCGTCGTCCTGAATTCCGCGCTGATGATCTTCTGCAACGCGGTCGTGCAGGGCGCCGTCGCCCAGGCCGCCCGGCAGATCGAGACCGGGCAGATGCAGAACATCGATACGAATTGTCCGCCGACGCAGAACTCGACCCTGACGACTTTCCAGACGAACGTCTGCAAGAACCTGTTCGGGCAATTGCCCTGTGCAAACCTCTATTTCGACGTGCACAGCTTCGCGACCTTCGGCGCGATCAACATGCCGGCACCGACCTACAATGCCCAGGGCAAGGTCACCAACAACTGCTTCAATACCGGCGGCAGCGGTTCGATCGTCGCCGTCCGGGTGATCTACGCTTGGCAGAACATGGTCCCGGGCCTGACCAACCTCATGCACGTCAGCAACACGACGACGCCCATCCAATATACCGTCATCGTGAAGAACGAGCCGTTCTGATGTCCGTGACGAACCTGCTTCGGAAGCTGTGCCGAGACCGATCGGGCGTCGCGGCCGTCGAATTCGCCCTGGTCGTACCGGTCCTGCTGGTCATGTGGCTGGGCATGGAGCAGTTCTCGGAATTGACCACGGCCGATTCCAAGACCCTGATGGCCGCCCAGTCGGTGTCCGACATGGTCGCGCAGGTCGGTGCCTGGCAGAATGGCCAGTTCAACGACATCGTCAATGCCGCGACCCAGATCATGGCCCCGCTGCCGACCAGCGGCGCCCTGACCGTCGACGTCGTCGGCGTGGCCTATGATTCCAGCAACCAACCGACCATGACCGGGGGCTGGCGCTGCACCAGCAGCGGCGGGCCGGCGGCGGACACGACGATCCCGCTCAGCACGGCCTACGGCCTCGGCGTCTCCGGCCAGACCATCATCATGGTGAACGTCAAATACGCGTTCCAGCCCGCCGTGAGCTTCCAGATCCTGACCCCCGCGGTCCTGGCGGCGCTGGGCGCCAAGACCCTGAGCGAACGATCGTTCAACCGGCCGCGCCTGGGCCTGCAGGTTGCGAAGCCTTGCTGACCCACGATCACGGGACACGAACCTTGCCACTGGAGTTGAGAATGTCCTCGCCGGCCAATCCACGGAGCCTCCGCAAGCGACTGCGGTCCCTGCGGGACAACGAGCGCGGCACCGTCGCGGTGATCACGGCCGCTGCCATCGTCCCGCTCGTGCTTTCCATGGGCGTCGCCGTCGACCTAACCCGGGCCTACATGGCGCGCGCGAAGCTGACCGCGGCATTGGACACCGCAGGGCTCGCCGTCGGCGCCAATCCGAGCATGACCTCGAGTGCCGCCAACAGCCTGGTTTCGGCCTATCTGCAGGCCAATTTCCCGACCAACGGCTCGATCACGGTCGGAACCGCCGGCGTCACGCAGACCAGCACGACCCTGACCGTCACGGCGACGGCCCAGATCAAGACGTCCTTCATGGGCTTGGCCGGGCTCAGCACCATTCCCGTGACCAGCCAGAGCACGGTGGCTTTTGCCAAGAGCATCGAAGTGGCGATGGTGCTCGACAACACCGGCTCCCTGTCATACCCGGGCGGCGACAACACCACCGGCGCCAATTCGAACATCATGGCGCTGAAGACGGCGGCCGGGCATTTCGTGGTCTCGCTGTTCGGCACGGCCACGACGAACAATCCGCAGACCCGCGTCGGCATCGTGCCCTATGTGGCGGCGGTCAATCCCGGCAGCGTCGCGGCCAGCATGCTCGATCCCCTAAGCAACCCACCGCCCTATCAGCCCACGAACCCTGCCGGCTGGACCGGTTGCGTGGTGGAACGCCCGTCGACCTTCGCGGCCCCGATGAGCGCCGGGTCGATCGGAACCGATCTCGATACGCCGGTCAGCGCGGCCAAGGCGAACTATCTGACGAAATACTGGTGGCCGAACGACGGTACCTTCGGGACCGACCTCAACTGGACGACAGCGAGCTCGATCTACATGGGCCCGTTTATCAACGGCAATACCGGCGGGTTCCCTAACACGACCGGTGGACCCAACCAATCCTGCCCGACACCGGTCGTCCCGATGACCAACAACCTGCAGCCGCTGCTCGATTCGATCGGTGCGGATGCTACCGGCACGGCAATTGCGAACAAGGGCATGCAGCAGTGGCAGCACGGCGGCACCGCAGGCTCGATCGGCATGGCCTGGGGCTACCGGATGCTGTCGTCCTATGGACCGTTCGCCGCCGCCGGGCAACCCACCAGTAAATGGAACACTGCGCCATGGCAGAAGGCCGTGGTGCTGATGACGGATGGCGTCAATGCGATTCACGCGACCGCGAACAGCTCGGGCGTCAATAAGTGGGACTACACCGGCTATCCGGGACTGACGTCGAGCCCTCCGTCGGTCGCGACGATCGATGCCCAGGAAGAGCTGGTATGCGACGAACTGAAAACCCAGGGGGTCGTGATCTATTCCGTGTTCCTGAACAGCGGATCCTCGTCGGGCGGTGCCATTTCCTATTGTGCCGGCCAGACCGTCGGCCAGGGCGACCCCGCCTTCTACTACAATGCCCAGAACCAGACGGCGCTCTACGCCGCGTTCAACAGCATCGCCAACAGCCTGACCAAGCTGCGCATTTCCAAGTGATCGGGCGGGGCCGGCCTCAGGGTGCCGGCGTGGCCGCCGGTGCGACCGAGGCCATGCGGGCCGCCTCGTAGAACTGCATGTTGGCATCGACCATTTCGGGGCTGAGGTCGTGCAACGCCACGCTGCGCGCCGCGGCGGTATCGCCGTTCAGCCCCAGGACCAGCGCCAGGTTCTGCCGGTTGCGCACCGATGCCGCGGCATCCTGGGCAAGCGGCATCAGCAGCGCCAGCGCGCCCTTGTAGTCGCCGGACAATGCCAACGACAGGCCATAGTTGCTCCGCAGCACCCGGTCCTGCGGCGCATCGGCCAGTCCCTCGCGGTAGATGTTCTGCGCCTCCGCATGATGGTTCTGCAGGTCCAGGGCCAGGCCCTTGCCGTTCAGGGCGACGGCGCGAGGGGCACCGTTCCGCAAGGCCATATCGAAAGCCGCGAGCGCTTCGGCCGGGCGATGCCTGGCCATGAGCAGGCGGCCCATGCCGAGTTGCGCCTCGGGCCGGCTCGGCGCGATCACCACCGCAGCCTGATATTCCTTTTCGGCATCGTCGAGCGCGCCGCTGGCCAGCATCACGTCGCCGAGGCCCAGATGAGCGGTGAGCGGGTCGCCGCCGGCGGCGAGCATTCTGCGATAGAGCTCGATGGCACCGGCATAATCCCCGCCCTGGCGGGCCGCTTCGGCGAGCTGCTGGGAGACCTTGGCCTTGTCGACGCCACCGTTGCCCAGAGTCGCGACCGGGTCGGTGGCCGGTGCCACGGCGCAGCCGGCGACACCCATCGACCAGAGAACCGCGACCAGCGCCCCGCCCCGAAATCGACGACCCAAGGCGCCGCGCTGTGAAGCTTCGATCAATTCATTATCCCTTGAAGGAGGTCATGACCTGGAGCACGGCGGGGCCGCCGAGGACGATGAACAGGCACGGCAGGATGAACATGATGAGCGGGATCGTCAGCAGCACCGGCAGGCGGGCGGCCCGTTCCTCGATCTCCAGCATCCGGTGCGCCCGCATGTCGCCCGAGAGGACGCGCAGCGATTGCGCCAGCGGCGTGCCGTACTGGATGGTCTGGATCAGCGTCGTCATCACGCTCTTGATCGCCGGCAACCGGCTGCGCTTGGCGAAATTGTCGAAGGCATCGCGCATCTGCGGCAGCACGCGGATTTCGGCCACCGTCTTCGCCAACTCTTCGGCGATGACCGGGTTGGCGACCGCGATGTCCCGGCTGACGCGATCCAGCGCCTGCTCCAGCCCCAACCCCGTTTCGACGCAGATGACGAGAAGATCGAGCACGTCGGCGATGCCGCTGCGCAGCATATCGCGCCGGCGGACCGCGAGCCGCGAGACGACCACGTCGGGCAACCGCCAGCCCAGCAGGGCCGATCCGATTTCGACCACCGCCTGCATGCCGAAGCCGTCGGGCATCATTCCCAGCTGTTGCAGCGCGAGCCAGCAGCCAACACTGGCACCCAGCGCCAAGGTCGTCTTGGTCGCGATGAACAGGCCAAGCTTGTCCTGGCCGCGAATGCCGGCATCGGCCAAGGCCGCGACGACCTTGACCAGTTCGTTGCTGCCGATCAGCGGCGTCGCCGCCAGTTTCTGGCCGAGCGCGCCGAACCGCCTTCTGCCCACGCTCAAGGCGGACACCCCGGCGACGTTGGGGCTGAGTTCCGTCAGGCGATCGGCGATACGGCGGCTGGAGCTTCGGGTGATCAGAAGGATGCCGAGCGTCGCGGTCAGCGCCAGCAGGATGGCGACGAGCGTCACCGGCGACAGGAGCAGCGTCAGGAACGGGCTCATGCCAATGCCTTCTGGATCAGGACGCGCATCGACAGCATGCCGAACAGCAGGCTGAGCAAGCCACCACCCAGGACGTAGGCACCGCGCGGATCGGTCATGAGAATGCTGAAATATCCGGGGTTGATCAACAGGATGCCGCCGCCCGCGAAGAACGGAAGGGCCGCGAGGACGACGGCGGAGGCGCGCGCCTCGGACGTCATCGCCTTGGTCTTGGAGCGCAGTTCCTCACGGCGCCGCAGCACCGACGAGAGAACCGCCAGGGTTTCCGAAAGATTGCCGCCGCTCTTGCGCTGCAAGACCAGGCTGGCCACGAAAAAATCGAAATCGACCAGCCGGATCCGCGCCGCGGCCCGGGCCAGCGCCTCGTCCAGATCGAGGCCGATGCGCATGTCGGCGATCACGTGCCGGAATTCCACGCCGACCGGATCGGGCGTCTCCCGGCCTGCCGCCTCGAGCGCGATGGACACCGGAAGCCCCGCGCGCACCGCGCGGACGATGAGGTCGATGGCGTCCGGAAACAGCCGCAGAAAATTCGCGACATGCTTTGCCTTCATGCTGCGCAGCACGAACCAGGGCAGCACGACCATCGAGACGAGGGCGGCTGCAACCGAGATCGTCATCGACAGGCCGATGACCACGGAACACAGCAGGCCGATGGCCGCACCAATGCCCGCGGCCACCAGCAGCAGGCCCTCGAAGGACAGCTTGTCGCCTGTCGCCACCAGGGCACGCCGCATCTTCTGCTGGACCGAATCCGGCAGGAGCGCCAGCAGAGCCTCCCTGCGCTGCGGTGTATCGGTGTCGCCCTCGAGCTTCGCGTTCATGACCGGCGACAGGGCCTGCAGACGCTTGACCGCCGCACTCTTCTTGTTCTTGCCCGATGAGGCCAGAAGCAACGCGATCAGCAGCCCGCAGAAGATCAGGAGGCTGATGAGCAGCACCGGATCGATCCGCATTCGTCAGCCCTCCAGCCCCATGATTTCCTGGAACCGCTTCTCGAGGCCGAATTCCGCAACGCGCTCCAGGAAATGCGGCCGGAAGCGCGAGCAGACGAAGCTGCCGCGCAGCGTGCCCTCGCGCGTCTCGCCTTCATAGCGATAGGCGAACAGTTCCTGGGTCGTGATGACGTCGGATTCGAGGCCGACGACCTCCATCACGCTCACGACCCGGCGAATGCCGTCGCGCATGCGCTCGATCTGGACCACCAGATCGAGCGCGCTGACGATCTGCATGCGGATGGCACGCGACGGCAGCCCGATCGCCGCCATCAGCACCATGTTCTCGACACGCGCCAGCGCGTCGCGCGGCGTGTTGGCATGGACGGTCGACATCGAGCCGTCATGGCCGGTGTTCATGGCTTGAAGCATGTCGAATGCCTCGGCACCGCGCACCTCGCCGACGATGATCCGGTCGGGTCGCATGCGCAGGGCGTTCTTCAACAGGTCGCGCTGATTGATTTCGCCATTGCCCTCGAGGTTGGCCGGGCGCGTCTCGACCGAGACGACATGGGGCTGCTGCAGCCGCAATTCCGCCGCGTCCTCGATCGTGACGATGCGCTCGCCCGGGTCGATCGCCTGGGACATGGCGTTCATCAAGGTGGTCTTACCGGAGCCGGTGCCGCCGGACACCAGGATGTTGAGGCGCGCCTTGCCGGCGATTTCCAGGAAACGGGCGAGCGGCTCCGACAGGTTCGCCTGCCGGACCATCATGTCGAGCGTGATCGCGCGGCGGGAAAACTTGCGGATCGACAGGGTCGGGCCGCACAAGGCCAGCGGCGGCAGCAGGATGTTGACGCGGCTGCCGTCGGCCAGGCGCGCGTCGCAGATCGGGCTGGATTCGTCGACCCGGCGCCCGACCGAGGCGGCGATACGCTGGGCGATGTTGGCGACATGCTGGTTGTCGCGGAACCGCACGGCGACCAGTTCCAGCTTGCCGCGCCGTTCGACCCAGACCTTGTCCGGTCCGTTCACCATGATGTCGGTGATGGTATCGTCCGCCAGCAACGGTTCGAGCGGACCCAGGCCCACCATGTCGTCCAACAGTTCCTGGACCAGCCGTTCCTGCTCGCGCGCATTCAGCTGAACGCGCTGTTCGTTGCCGATCTCGCCGACCAGGCGGCGGATCTCCGTGCGCAGGCCATCGGGTGACAGGCGCATGGCCGCGGCCGGCTCGATGCGCGTCAGCAGCACGTCCCGCATCTGCCGGCGCGTTTCATCCATCGCCGGAACACGGAAATGATCTTCCTCGAGCTTCGGCGCCGGTTGCGGGACGGCCACGATGGCGCGCCCCTCGGCCTCGACGAACCGGCGACCGAACGAGCTCTTGATCATTTCAACCGACTCCAGAACGGACGGCGTTGCGCCACATGGCGACCGCTCATTTCGCTGGCGAGGTTGGCGATCGACGCGGCGATCGGTCCCTTCTCGCCGGCGATGGGCCGGCCGGCATTGGCGGCGGCGATGACGCTTTTCGGGTGGTACGCGATGGTCGCATCCACCGGCATGCCGATCGTGTCTGCGAGGGTGGCGAGACCGATCTCGCTCTTCCCGCCCTCGCCCAGGCGATTGAGCACGACCAGATTGCGCTGGCCCAGGTGTGGTGCGTCGATGATGGTGCGTAGGCGCAGCGTGTCCCGGATCGCCCGTGCGGTCTGGTCCAGCACGACGACCCGCGTGGTCGACAGGTCCAGCATCTGATGCAGGAACGTGCCGTTGTCGCGCGGAATATCGACCACGACATAGTGGAACTGCTTGCGCAGCACTTCGAACAGGGGCGCCAGTGCTGCCGGATCCAGCCGAAGCGGCGATTCGAGCTTTTCCTCGGAACTCAGCAGGAACAGCCGGTCGCCGCTGCGCACCATGGCGCGGTCGAGGAACAGGTCGTCGATCCGCGTCGGGCTTTCCAGCGCCTCGCGCAGGCCGGCGCTGCCGTCGAGCTTGATGTCGAGCGTCAACGCGCAATCGCCGTAATGGACATCGAGGTCGACCAGGCAGACCCGGCGGCTTTCCTTGTTGGCGAGATACCAGGCGAGATTGCTGGCCACGGTCGTGGCGCCGACCCCGCCGCGCGCGCCGACCACCGTCACGACCCGGCCCGACTTCTGGCTGAGCGGCGTGGTGCCAGGACTGGCCGAACCCAGCACGGTATCGATCGCGGACTGCACCAGCGATCGCGTCAGCGGCTTCACGATATAGTCGCTGACGCCGGCGCGGATCAGGTCGCGATAGAGGCCGACGTCGTTGCGATCGCCCACGACCACGACGGACACGCCCGGCTCGCACACTTCAGCCAGGCGATGCACCTCGTTGACGGGCAGTTCGGTATTGGAAATATCGACCATGAGCGCCATGGGCGAGCGGGATTTTTCCAGATGCGCGTTGGCGCGCAGGATCCCGCCGGAATGAACGGAGCTGAAGGACAGCGCCATTTCCGTGACGCATTGCTGGACCGTCTGCTCGCTTTGCGGATCGGACAGGAACGCCGTGAAGCGCTCCCGTCCCTTGCCGGTGCCGTGCGCCGACTCGAGCGCGCCCTGACGACCTGGCAGGATGCTCATGGCGCCGATCCGCCGGATTGACCCGGAGTGAAGGTCTGGGCGTCGAATTTCCGGGTCTTGTCCTGCAGCAGGCGGTCGATCGCCGCACCGGAGATGGCACTGTCGGTCTCGCCGCCGGTCTGCCCCTGAATGAGATCGCGCGGATCCTCGACCATCGCGGCCAGGCTGCTGTTGACGGTGCAGCCGAAATCGCTCCAGGCCGGGTTCTGGCTGTTGGCGATGGCATCGACCGAGCGCCGGGCGCAGCTCGGCATGACGGCCCGATAGGTCGTCGCGATGACCTTGACCTGCCCGACGGCGGCGACCGGGCCGGGAGCGGCGGCGGCGACCGGCTGGATCTCGATCTTGGCGGGATTGACCCCGTCGGCGATGGCGGCCTGCCGCAGGGTCGCAACGACCTGCGGGGCACCGCCCCAAAGCGTGACGTGCAGGATCTGCGGGTTGCCGGCCGCAGCCTCCGCGATGAACCGGTCGAAGCCATGGCGGGAAGCCGGCGACAGCTCCGTCGTTCCGCGGCCGACCGGGACCAGGAACTGCTGTTCCTGCTTTTCGATCTGGGTCAGATGCGTTTCCGGGTGGGCAAGCACCGGCACTTCGTCGGACGTCCGGCTGCAGGCGCCGAGGCCGGCGACCATCAGCAACGGCAAGAGCGATGCGGCGACTCGTTTCATTCTGGCTATCCTCCGCATCATTCCAGCTCGAACCCGGCATCGCCCTGCAGGCGAGGCCCGCTCAAACGCTCCACGGCGAGCCGGTCGTCATATTCGCTGCCCTCCTTGCGGATGCCCCCGATACGGCCGAGCAGCATCCGCTCGATATCGGTCGGCGGGCGCAGCCCGTCGGTCGGCAGGCGGATCATCTTGGGATCGGCGATCGGCTTCACGATGTAGGGCGTGACGATGATGATCAGCTCGCTCTCGTTCCGCGTGAAATTCGACGAGCGGAACAGCGCGCCCAGCACCGGGATGTCGCCGAGGCCCGGATAGCGGCTGATGGTCGAGCTGGTGTTGTTCTGCAGCAGGCCGCCGATCGCGAAGCTTTCGCCGCTGCCCAGCTCGATCGTCGTATCGGCGCGGCGCACCGACAGGCCGGGGATCTGGACGCCGCCGAGCGTGATCGCGCCATCGGTCGACAATTGGCTGACCTCGGGGCGCACGTGCATGCTGATGTGGTTGGACGCGAGCACGGTCGGCACGAAGTCCAGCGACACGCCATATTGCTTGAACTCGATCGTGACCGCGTTCTGGTTCTGGGCGATCGGGATCGGGAATTCACCGCCTGCGAGGAAGCTCGCCTTTTCGCCGGAGAGCGCCGTCAGGTTGGGCTCCGCCAGGATCGAGATCAGGCCGTCCTGGGCCAGGGCATCGATGACCGAGTCGAAATTCACGTGAGAGGTCATCGCACCGACGATCCCCGAGCCGGCGCCGGTCGGGTCAGGCGTGAAGGGGCCGGGGACATAGGTCCCGGGTCCGGTCTGGACTGCCGGATAGACCACCCGCCCGGTATTGAGGCCGAACCGGAACGCGCCGGTGGTCAGCATCGCGTTCCAATTGAAGCCCAATTCCTTGGTGACGGACCGCGAGACTTCCGCGATGCGGACCCGAATGGAAACCTGTGCGGAGCTTTTGACCTTCAGCCGGTCGTCAAGCGCATCGCCGTCCTTCTGAAAGCCGTTGGCGATCTGGTTGGCGCGATAGGCGGCGGCCGGGTCGCGCGCGGTCCCTTCCAGCGCCAGGCCCGAATTCGTGCCCTTGACCTGGACATCCCGCGCATCGGGATCGACGATGATGGATTTCTGCACCGCATCGCTGGCGTTCCGGACCTCGACGTCCATCGCGGCGATCTGTTGGCCGTCCGCACCCAGCGCATAGAGCGTGGTGTGCCCGGCCTTGCGCCCGAGCACGAAGACCCGCGTCGGCATCGGCACCTGGACGTCCGCGATGGTCGGGTCCGCGATGAAGACCGTGGTGGCCGGTACCGACAGCGAGATCAGCTTGCCCTGGGAGACCTCGACGACGATGGCGGTTCCCGCCGCTTCGACCGGCCGGCCGAAACCGGCGGCACCGAGCACCAGAAGCATGACGACAGCGAATGATTTCAAATGCTTTTGCATCTTATCGCTCAGTTACGGACTGTGATCTCAGTCGGTTGTTGCGTTTCTATTGAGCGGGCGTGGCGCCTTTGTCCGCGCCGCGATAGACGGTGACCGGCAGGCTCACGACCGCCTTCGTCGGGGTCGAGATCTTCTTCAGCGCCGGGGAGACGTCCTCGGCCCAGATCGGACCGGTGCCGCCGGCCGCTTGTGCCACGACCGAGGTCGCGGTCTCCAGGCTGCGGATGGTCAGCGACAGGTCGCCGAGCTTGGTGGCGACGACGATCTTTTCGACCTGCTGGGGATCGACCTCGAGGGTGACGGTCTGGGCGAGCTTGCCTTCCGGACCCGCCTGGCTGGCCTTGGCCTGCAGCTGCTGATCGATGGCGAGCACGCGCACGTCCTGGGCGATCGTCTCGGCGACCGAGCGATGGGTCAGGGAGACTTCCGGGGCGCTCAGGATCTGCGTCAGGATCACGTCGACCCGGTCGCCTGGATAGATCAGGCCGGCGGCGCCCGAAACCGCGGTCACGCCGATCGAGATCGCACGCTCGCCCGGCGCCAGCACGGCAGCCAGAAAGCCGCTCTCGCCGGGCTTCACGACGGCACCGCGCGAAATGACGTCGCCCACGGCGAGGCGCCGACGGACGACGGCACCCGTCGCCTCTTCATAGAGCTTGCGATCGGCCGCAGCCTGGTCCGACGGGTCCGGGGTGATCGGCCGCACGAACAGGCTGTCGGCCGCGACATTTTCGGGCAGGGGCGCGAACTGCAAATCCTGCGGCTTCACGAGCGCGCCCACCGGCAATGCCGCCGTGGCGACGATGACCATCGTCTTCGGCACGGCCTTTTCTTCAGCCACCACCGGAGTGTTGAAGAAAACGAGCTTTGCCACGACCCCGCCGGAGACGAGTAAAAGCAGGATGAGGATGATTCTCACGCCCATGTGACTCGCCTAATGCTGGTAGAGTTGTGGGAAGAGGGTGCAGATCGCGGCGAAGGAAATCGCCACGCCGTACGGAACCGAAGGCGGGGATGAAACGGCAGCATCGACGGTCAGTGCCTGTCTGCGCGCCCGCGAGCGGGCGGCAAAATCCCACATCAGGACCAGCACCGACAGAACGCCGCCGGCCATGGCCATCAGCAGAAGAAATGGCGGCGTGCCTTGGGACCCGACCAGGAGGACGGTCGCCGACACGAGCTTCACGTCGCCGCCGCCGAGCCAGCCGCGCGCAAAAAGGAACGACGCCACCGCGAACACGATTGCCGTGGTCACGGTGGTCCAGATTATCCCATCGATCTGCGCGGAAACCGCAAGACGGAGGATCGCGAAGCCGGCGATGGCGAGCGACAGGGAATTGGGTATCGATCGGTGAAACAGATCATTCCAGACCGCCGCGAGGTAGATCAGCACCGAGGCGGCTAGAATGAACGACAACAATTCGACCTCCCCAGTAACCTCTCAGACGGCAGCGTTCTGCCGTGCTGAGAGGATATGTCCGGGAACCTTACGCAAGTGTAACCAGATCGAACAAATCAGATGCTGGAACCAACGGTCGTGAAGATGCCCGAGAGGGTGGTGCCGAAGGTCTTGACGGTCGCCACGATCGCGACGGCGATCAACGAGGCGAGCAGGGCATATTCCACGGCGCTGACGCCGCGCTTGTCACGACCGAGGTTGAGCAGAAAATGGTGAGCAGAAGCGACGTACTTCATCACAGACTCCTACAATGCTCTTGCAAGCGAGATTGAAACTAAAAATGTGGACGATGCGGCTATTCATGCATGCCCGTTATTCAGTCACCCCAGAGAAGGCTGAGCGCTTATGACGGACCTCACGCACCGTTTTAGAGGCCAGCAGTTAACGTGCGGTTAAAATTCCGACAGCTCTTTTAAATTACTCAAAATCTCAATGAATGAACGGAGGGTTAACTTCAATCTATGTAAAATTTGAACGAATTATCGAATCATTCTTATGCATAGATGAAAACTATTCGTTAAATTTTGTTAAGCCCGGCAACGATGTCATCGACGCCCTTCATCCAGGTGGGCCGTGCTGCGGATACCCGATGAACGAAGGGAAAGGATCACCCTCTTGCAACCGAAGCCGCGGATGCGTCTCATCTTGCGCGCCGGCAACCGGGCGGCCTATCAACCGGCTGGCCGTCTCCGCCGATCCCCGCCCGCCATCCAGCAAGAGGCCCGCCAGAGGACATGAACGCCAATCCGGCCCCGGCTAGAAAAGAGTCTCGACCCTCGCTGCTCGCCCAACTGCGCAGCGGCGCATGGCTCGATCGGGACCGCGTCATCGCCTATGGCCGGATCCTTCTGGTCCTGGAGATCGTCGCACTGGCGATCGTCGCGGCCGGAACCTATGGCCTCCTCGGACCGCTCGACACGCCGACATCGACCGATTTCCTGAGTTTCTTTTCGGCCGGAACGCTCGCCGACCAGGGGCATCCGGCGCTGATCTACGACCAGCCCAGCCATCGGCTGGCGGAGCAGACCGTCTTCGGCGATCCGAACCTGCCCTATTCCTATTGGTTCTTCTATCCGCCGACCTTCGTCACCTATTGCGCGGCCATGGCGCTCGTCCCGTACCTGCCGGCGTTTTTCCTCTGGATCGCGGCCACCGGCACGGTCTATGTCCTGGCGCTTCGGGCGATCCTGCGCGATTGGCCGGTGTTGATCGCGATCCTATCGTTTCCGTCGGCGCTGATCACGGCGGGCATCGGACAGAACTCATTTCTGACGACCGCCATCTTCGGTACGGCGACCTACCTGATCGAGCGGCGCCCCCTGGCGGCCGGCGCGATCCTGGGCGGGCTCTGCTACAAGCCCCACTTCCTGCTGATGACGCCGGTCGCCCTCATCGCCGGTCGTCACTGGCGCGCACTGGCCGCGATGGCCGCGTCCGTCGCCGCCTTCACCGGCCTGTCCCTCCTGCTGTTCGGCTGGCAGACATGGGAGGCGTTCCTGCTGCTGACCCGGACCACCACCTCGACCTTCGAGACCGGCAAGGTGGGGTTCGCCGGCCTGATCAGCCTGTTCGGTGCGGTGCGCCTGATGGGCGGCCCCGTCATCCTGGCCTATGGCGTACAGGCTCTGGCAGCGGTCGCGGCCGGCGTACTGACCGCCGTCGTGTGGCGGAAGAACCTGAGCCTGCCGGTGCGCGCCATGACGCTGATCGCCGCCACGCTGTTCTCCGTCCACGTCATCCTGTTCTACGACCTGCTGCCGATGACCGTCGCCATCGCCTGGCTGTTGCAGGACGCCCGCAAGACCGGCTTCCTGCCCTGGGAAAGGACGGTGCTGATGGCGATCTGGCTGATCCCGATGGTGTCGCGCAGCGCCGGGCTGGCCGCGAACATCCCGCTGGGCCCGCTCGCGACAGGGGGCTTGCTGTTGTTCGTCGCGCTCCGGGCGCGACAGGAGCATCGGGCGAGGACAGGGGTCTCCCCCGCCACCGGTCCGAACGCCTACTGACCCTGCAACGCCGTCGCCAAGGCGCGGCCTGCATCCAGGATGTGCCGCGCCAGCAGCCCGCATCCCCGCTCGACCTGCCCGGCCTCGATCGCTTCGAGGATCGCAGCGTGTTCCGCGTCGGAGCGGGGTTGCCAGCCGAGGGTCTGCCACGTTGCGAACAGGTGCCGGGCGCTGGCGCTGTGCAGATCGGCGATGCTGGCGCTGAGCCGGGGCAGGCCGCACGGCAGGGTGATCGCCTCGTGGAAGCGGCGGTTGGCCACCTCCCATTCCACGATCTCGACCTTGCCGATGCAGCTTTCCATCGCCGAGCGGGCCCGGGCGATATCTGCCGGCTGAAATTTCGGCAGCGCATGGCGCAGGGCCAATGCCTCCAACGCTGCCCGAATTTCGGCGACCTCCAGCACGTCCGCCGGATCCAGGCGCGCGACGCGGACCCCGCGTCGTGGTTCCGTCACGACGAGACCCTGCGCCTCGAGCCGTCGGAATGCCTCGCGCACCGGCACGTGGCTCGCCCGGAACGCCTGCGCGATCTGGTCCTGCAGCAGGCGCTCGCCCGGCTTCAGCGCACCGGCGACGATCTGCCCGGCCAGCGCACGGGCGATCTGCCCGGCCACCGACCGGTCGTCCGCATCACCCTCTTGAACATTTATCAGCATCGGATCATAGATAATCTATTATCTGGGAGATGTCGTATGGATCGTGTTCGTCCCGCGAGGTTACAGCATGTCGCCGGCATCGGTGTGGATCGAATGGGCTCGATCGCCGATGCCTCCGGCCGGGACTTCCTGCGGCTGGAAAACCTCGATACCGACATTCCGCCCGATGCGGCGGCGATCGAGCGGACGAGCTCCGCGGCCGGCGAGGATGCCGCGAACAGCTATCTGCCGTTCGTCGGACAGCAGCATTTGCGCGATGTCGCGGCCCGGCATGTTTCCGCCCTGTCCGGCGTCGCCTACACCGGTGCCCGCAACTGCGTCATCTCGGCCGGCGGCTTGTCCGGTATCCTGAACGCGTTGCTGGCCACGGTCGAGGTGGGCGACGAAGTCGTCGTGACCGACCCGACCTATGCCGGCCTGCTGAACCGGATCCGGCTGGCCGGCGGCGTGCCGCGCCAGGTGCCGTTCGTCTTCACGCCGGGCGCCCCATGGCGCCTCGACCGCGATGCGTTGCGCGCGGCGATCGGTCCGCGCACCCGCTCGATGCTGCTGATGTCGCCCTCGATGCCCTGCGGCGGCGTGCTGGACCGGGACGATTGGGCGCTGGTCGCCGAACTGTGCGTGCGGCACGACCTGCTGCTGATCCTGGACAGTGCCATGGAGCGGCTGCTGTTCGACGATCGTCCGGTGATCCATCCGGCCTCGTTCCGCGGTATGGCGGAACGGACGATCACGGTCGGTGCCGCCTCGAAGGAATTGCGCATGATCGGCTGGCGCGTCGGCTGGACGGTAGCGCCCGAGTGGCTGATGCCGGACCTGGTCGCCGTCTCGCTCGCCAATGTCGTGGTCCCCGTCGGTATCGCCCAGGACGCGGCGGCGGTGGCCCTGGAGCGCTCGACCACGACCCTGCCGCCCTATGTGGCCGAGTTGCAGCGCCGGCGCGACGCAGTCGCGTCGCAGCTCGAAGGATTGCCGTTCGGACTGCCGGCCGGCGGCTGGTCGATGCTGTTGCGCGTATCGGATTTCGGATGGAACGGAGCGACCATGTCGGAGCGGCTGTTGGACCAGGGGGTGTGCGCGACCGGCATGGTCGGTTGGGGATCGACCCATGGTGCGGATTACATCCGCTTCGTCTTCGCCAATGAGCCGGTCGACCGGCTGCTGAGCCTGGGCAGCCGCGTCCGGGCGGCGCTGCGGCCATGAGCGGCCCGGCGATGCGCCAGCTACCGTCGTGGCGTGTGGAGCGGCCGTGGCTCGCCGACGCGCCGGTGTGCGACGGCCTGCTGCCCTGGGCGAACAACTTCCTGCCGCCGGGCTCCGACCTGGGTCGGGAGCTTCGCCGATTCTGGCAGGCCGGCGGGGTCGATCATATCTCGCTCACGGCTGCCGCCGGGCGCGAGACCGATGTGCAGGCCCTGGAGCGCCTGGGCTTCCTGCGCCGGGAATTGGCGTCGCATGCCGGCTGGATCCGCATCGCCCATGACGAGGCGGCCATCCGCGCGGCGCGCACCGACGGCGTCCTCTCCGTGTCGTTCCATTTCCAGTCCTCGACCCCATTCGCGGCCACGCTCGACCTGGTCGAGGCGTTCAAAAGCGCGGGCGTCCGACGGGCGATCCTCGCCTATAACGAGGCGAACGTGTTCGCGGACGGCTGCCACGAGCCGCGCAATGCGGGGCTCAGCGCTTATGGCCAGCGGCTGATCGCGCGGATGGACGAGGTCGGCATGCTGGTCGATCTCAGCCATTGCGGCGAGCGGACCTCGTTCGACGCACTCGACGCGCCGCTGCGGCGGCCGCCGGTCTTTTCCCACTCCAATGCGCGTGCCCTCTACGACCACGAGCGCAACATCACCGACGCACAGATCAAGGCCTGCGCCGCCCGCGGCGGCTATATCGGCGTGAACGGCGTCGGCATGTTCCTGGGTGTGCCGGGCCCGCGTATTCCGGAGGCGATGGCCGAGCATGTCGCCCACATCGCCGGTCTCGCCGGTGCCGACCGGGTCGGCCTCGGCCTCGACTTCATGTTCCTCGAAGGCAGCAGCTACGACTTCTTCCATGTCGCGCGCGGCCGCTGGCCGCGCGGCTATCCCGATCCGCCCTGGGATTTCATCCAGGCCGAGCAGTTCGGCGCTCTGGTCGAAGCGCTCGAGGCGAAAGGCTTCGACCGCGCCGAACTGCGCGGCATCCTGGGCGAGAACTACCTGCGGCTGGCGATCTGATCCCGCGTCCGCTTACCCCAGACGCTCGATCATCGCCATGGCCGCCGCCGGATTGCGCGGCTTGAAGCCGCTGATGACGTAGAGGAAGACTTCGCGGTCTTCAGCAGCGGGATGCGCGCTGTCCGCCGTTTCCAGTCCCTTCGGCATCTTGCCGGCGGCCAGGTGGCGCGCGCGATCGACCCAGGTGTCGAGCGCGGCCGACGAATAGCCCGTCTCCTCCGCCTCCGTCGTGCCCATGATGCGGGCATAGACGAACGGTGCGGTGAAATCGGCGATCTGCGGAAATTCCGAATCGCCGGCAAGCACGACCGCAACCTTGTAGCGCCGGGCCAAGGCGATGAATTCCGACGTCTTGAAGCTGTCGTTGCGCACCTCGACCGCGTGGCGCAGCGCCCTGCCCTCGCGTTCTTCCGGCAGCAGCTTCAGGAAAGCCTCGAAATCGTCGGGATCAAACTTCTTGGTTCCGGCGAATTGCCAGTTGATCGGACCCAGCTTGTCCTTCAGTTCCGTGATGCCGCTGCCGAGGAAGCGATCGATCGATTCGCCCGCCTCCGCCAGCACCCGCCGATTGGTGGCGAAGCGCGGGCCTTTGAGCGAAAAGATGAAATCGTCCGGCGCCTCGTCATGCCATTTGGCGAAGGTCTCCGGCTTCTGCGAGCCGTAATAGGTGCCGTTGACCTCGATGGAGGTGAGCTTGCTGCTGGCATATTCCAGCTCGCGCTTCTGGGTCAGGTCGTCCGGATAGAACGTGCCGCGCCAGGGCTCGAAGGTCCAACCGCCAATGCCGATGCGGATCTTGGGCGTCGCGTGTCTGGGCATCTGGGCTTCCCATATCTGCTCGTGGGGGCGGAAAATACCAGAATATCAATCGCGGGTGGCGAGGAATGGTTGCCGGCAGGAACCGAGCTTCAGCAGGCGGGTTCATGGATTGCCCAGCGGAGTAGCGGATATGGCGCCTCGAGCGAATTGGAAAGGCTTTCTCAAGGTCGGCGAGTTGAGCTGCGCCGTGGCCTTGTACACGGCCGCCTCGCAGTCGGAGCGGATCGCGTTCCACACGCTCAACCGCAAGACCGGCAACCGGGTCCATCGCCAGTTCGTCGACGGCGAGACCGGCAAGCCGGTGGAGCGCGACGATCAGGTCAAGGGCTACGAGGTCGCCCAGGGCGAGTATGTGACCTTCGAGCCGGACGAGGTCGCCAGCGTCGTACCGGAGAGCGACAAGACCCTGGCCATCGAGCAGTTCATCGCCTGCCACGACATCGACGACGTCTATTTCGACCGGCCCTATTACCTGGCGCCCAGCGACCCGGTCGCAGCCCACGCGTTCAATCTGGTCCGCGACGCCATGAAAAAGAAGCAGGTCGCGGCGCTGGCCCGGACCGTGCTGTTCCGCCGGGTGCGCACCGTGCTGATCCGTGCCCACGACACCGGCCTGATCGCAACGACGCTCAACTTCGACTATGAGGTCCGGTCGTCAGACGAGGCGTTCGAGGGCTTGCCGAAGCGGAAGATCGCCGGCGAGATGCTCGATCTCGCCAGGCACATCATCGATACCAAGCGCGGAGAGTTCGACCCGGTCAAATTCGACGACCGGTACGAATCGGCGCTGGCCGAGATGGTCAAGGCCAAGCTCGCGGGCAAGCCGCTGCCCAAGCCCAAGGCGGTGAAATCGACCAAGGTGGTCGATCTGATGGAAGCGCTGCGTCAGAGCGCCGCCGGCGGCAAGGCGGCGAAGAAGCCGGCCGCTGCCAAGAAACCCGCATCTGCGAAAAAAGCGACCCCGCAACGCAAGGCGAGTTGATGGAAAGCCGGCGGCCCGGAGCTTGGTCCGGGCCGCCGTTTCGTCAGAGCGTGGTCGACGAGCGCAGGCGCTGGTCGCGTTCCAGCTCCGTCTCGGTATAGGCCGGCGCGTTCTCGTCGAAGCGGGTCCAGCCGGTTTCCCGATAGGCGGCACCGCGCACGGCCGGATCGACCCGGCGATAGCGCTCCAGGATCACTTCCGCCGTCGATGCGATGGAATCCTCGACCCGGACGGTGACGAGGGTGCCGCCACGACGCACGCCTTCGGCGTAGACGTGGGCGTCTTCCTCGGGAACGCCATTGCCGATCATCGCGCCGATCAGCCCGCCACCGGCACCGCCGACGACGGCACCACCGGCAGCACCAGCCGCGGTCGCGATCAGCCAGCCGGCCGCCACGACGGGGCCCACGCCGGGGATCGCCAGCATGCCGAGGCCGGCGAGCAGGCCGGCACCGCCGCCGACGACGGCGCCCAATGCTGCCCCCGTACCGGCACCCGGGCCGGCCTCGTTGCCTTCCTTCACGGGGGCGTGATGGCGCTCGCCGACATTGTTGGCGAGCAGGCTGATGTGCTCATGCGCGATGCCGGCAGCTTCCAGCTCGCGCACGGTCGCTTTGGCGTCTTCATAGGAATCGTATAATCCGGTGAGCGTGCGGGTCATGATTGGTCCTCCAAGGCGAGCGCGTTCGTCGCACTGCCGTATTCGTTGGTCCGGTTACTGGCCGACGATGTTGCCCTGGTAGTCGACCGCCACGCCGACGGACTTGCCGTCCTTCGTGGCCGTGCCGCGCCAGACCGACTGATCGTCTTTCTTAAGTGCGCTGACGGCGGAATAGCCATGCTTCTCCAGCCGGTCGCGGGCCTGGGCTTCGGTGAAGCTGTTCTTGCCGGCGACCGGAGCCGCGGTGGAATGGCTATCGGCAGTGCCATGCGTGATGGCGGGCGGCTTCGTGGAACCCGTGGCCGGCGGCGTTTGCGCCACGGCTGTGCCAGCACCGATGATGGCCAGTCCAACGACCGCCGCGGAAAGGATCTGTTTCACGTTTTTCCTCCATGAGACGTTTCTCACGGAGACAAGCGTTCAGATCCCTTTTGGTTGCCGCGGATGGGCTAGCGACCCTTGGGCCGCTTCTCGTCGTCCGCGATGCTTCGGCGCAGCGCGTCCATGATGTTGACGACATTGGTCGGACGCGCGGCTGGTGCCTTTGCCTTGGGCGGACGCTTACCCTTTTTCTTAGCCGCGATGAGTTTCAGCAGCTCCGCCTGGACCGGGTCGCCCAGCATGCCCGCATCCCACGGGACGGTCTTCTGGTCGATCAGCTTGGAGATGAGAGCCACCATCTCCGGCTCCGGCTTCTCTGGTTTGATGCCGGCGAAATAATCACCCTGGTCGCGCACTTCGTCGCCGTAGCGCAGCGTCCAGAGCACGATACCGCGATCGCGCGGCTCCAGGATGACGGCTCGTTCGCGGCGATAGAGCACCAGGCGCGAAATCCCGACGGTGCCGGTGGCCGCCATCGCCTCGCGGATGACGGAGAACGCCTCCTCGCCGACCGGGTCGTTCGGCGTCAGATAATGCGGTGTGTCGTACCAGATCCACTCGATGGATTCGCGCGGCACGAACATCTCGATGTCGATCGTCCGCGTGCTTTCGAGCGCCACGGCGTCGAGTTCCTCGTCCTCGAGCATGACGTACTCGTGCTCGCCGCGTTCGTAGCCCTTGACCTCGTCGTCCTCGTCGACCGGCTTGCCGGTCACGCCGTCGACATAGTGGCTGACCACGCGATGGCCGGTCGCCCGGTTCAGGGTGTGAAACCGCACCTTCGAGCTTTCGGACGTCGCCGGCGTCATCGCGACCGGACAGGTCACGAGCGACAGCTTCAGATAGCCCTTCCAGAACGAACGCGGTGCCATGGCAGATCCTCGAGCCTGAGCAGTCGAGCTATAAAGCGTCGCGCGAAGCCGGGGGTTCCCTCCGCCCGTTTCGCGACCGTCGCAGGAAATTCGAAGGGATCGAAAAACCGTCGCCGGGGTTCATTATTCAGGATCTCGAAACATGCCCGTTGGACTTCCCGCTGGTGGAGGCGACCTTGGAGCTCATCATATCCAACGCGATACCCGAGCGCGTCAGGTCGGACGCCCGTCGCGCCCCGAAACTTCACGTCGTTACCGGCGGTAAGGTGAAGCCCATCACCCTATCGGCCTCCGAAGTCGGCCTCGCGGACTGCCTGCAGGAACTGTTCGCGATGTTCGACCAGGACGATCGCCGCGAGGCGCCGAAGCGTAAGTGATCGGGCGGCGGCGCCGCAGAACATGGCGGCCGGCGTGATGCGTCAGCCGGCGGCCGTCTGCGTCGCCAGGCGCGGCGCGCTCAGCCGGCCATAGGTCAGCAGCGACAGGCCTCCGAGGACGACCAGACCGCCCAGCACCATGAAGCCGGGCATGTAGGATCCGGTGCTGCTGTGCAGCATGCCGACCAGGAAGCCCGCGATCGTGCCGCCACCGCCAGCACCCAGGCCGTTCATGATCCCGGACGCAGGGCCGACCGCCTCGGGTGCTACCGTCGACTGCAGGATCGACCAGATGTTCGGCGTATAGCTGGCGGCATAGAAGCCGAGCGCCACGGTGATGAGGGCGAGCTTGGCCATGCCGCCGTCGACCTGCGGCAGGAGCAGCAGCAACCCGCCGGGAATGAGCAGGCCCAGCGACGCGATTAACACCCGCTGCTTCGTCCGATCGCTGATGATCGCCATGGGAATGGCGAGCAGCACCGCCGCCGCATAGGGCACGGCACTGGCCAGCGCCTGGTCGATCCCGGTGAAGCCCAGGGATTTCACCACGAGCGGGATCCACAGCGTGATGCCCCAGAACAGCATGCCCTGGGTGATGTAGCTGAACACCAGGAACACGAAGGACCAGCCGCCGAATGAGTCGAAGTTCAGCGGCGCGCTGGGCTGGCCGCTCGCGTCGGGGCGGAAGGGTGCCTCCGCTTCCGGGCGCAGGCACTTCATGTACAGCGGGACGATGAACACCAGCCCGAGGCCTCCGGTCAGAAAGAACAGGACGCGCCAGCCGAACGCCTGGTAGATCGGCGTCAGCACCAGGAAGCCGACGGCGAGCGCCAGGAATTGCCCGTAATATTGGATGAGGCTGTTTGCCTTGGTCAGTTCGTCGGCCGCGAACCAGCCGCGGGCGAAGCGCGACTGCTGCGGCCAGTAGATGCCCTCGGCCAGCCCGAGGATCGCCCGGCAGACCAGCAAGACCGCAAGCGACGAGGTGAAGCCGATCACCACCGTGGCCATCGACCAGAGCGCGAAGCTCCAGACCACCACGACCTTCGGATCGAGCCGGCGCGTGAGGAAGCCGCCCAGGACGTTGGCGAGAGCGTAGCCGATCAGGAAGATGGTCAGCGCCAGGCTGGAGGTGACGGAGAAACCTTCGCCCGCAAACCCCATGTCCTGCGCTACCGACGGCAGGCTGACCGACAGGTTGCTGCGGTCCAGATAGGCCACGAAAAGCCCGATCATCAGCGAGCCCCCGATACTCCACCACTTGGACCGCATGGTCATCCTCCGGCTGATTATTTGTACGAAGTACCGGCTTCTCGTCGTGGCCGGGCTTGACCCGGCCCTCCACGCGGCGGCGCGTCGCGCGTAGTCACCTTGCGGAGGTGTTGGCGGCACGGCATGGATCCCCGGGTCAAGCCCCGGGGATGAGGTTGGAGGGTGAACCCTCACCGCCCCTTCTGTTTCCGCCACGCGTCGAACGCCGCGAGGTTCGTCTCGTCGGTCGGCGGATAGAGACCGAGGATCGACTGGCCGCCCTGGACCCGTTCCGTCACGAAATCCTCGAACGCGGTCATTTCGGTCGCCTCCGCGGCGATCTCGTCGGCGATCGCGGCCGGCACGATGATCACGCCGTCGACATCGCCCACGACCACGTCGCCGGGCCAGACCGCGACGTCGCCGCAGCCGATCGGCACGTTGATGTCGAGCGCCTGATGCAGGGTGAGATTGGTCGGGGCCGAAGGGCGGCTGTGATATGAGGGCATGTCGAGTGCCGCGATCTCGGACGAATCGCGGAAACCGCCGTCGGTCACCACGCCGGCGACGCCGCGCACCATCAGGCGCGTCACCAGGATCGAGCCGGCCGAGGCGGCGCGCGGGTCCTTGCGGCTATCCATGACCAGCACCGCACCGGGCGGGCATTGCTCCACCGCCTGACGCTGCGGATGCTCCCGGTTCCGGAACACGGTGAGCGGGTTCAGGTCCTCGCGCGCCGGGATATAGCGCAAGGTGAAGGCCTCGCCGACCATGGTTTCGGTTCGGGCACGCAGCGGGTGGACGTCCTGGATGAACTGGTTGCGCAGGCCGCGCTTGAACAGCGCCGTCGCCAGCGTCGCGGTGCTGACTTTCTTGAGTTTGTCGCGGGTCGCGGGGCTGAGCTTGGTCATGGTGAAGGCTCCGGATCAGTAGATGACGGGCTCGGAAACCGGCGCGCCGAAGTCGGTTCGCAGGAAATCGAAGTCGCAGCCTTCGTTCGCCTGCTGGATATGCTTGGTGAAGACCCAGCCGTAGCCGCGCTCGAACCGGACCGCAGGCGCCACCCACTCGGCACGGCGCCGGGCCAATTCCTCGTCGGACACCTCCATGCGGATACTACGGGCATCGACGTCCATGGTGACGATGTCGCCGGTGCGCAGCAGGGCCAGCGGGCCGCCGACGTAGGATTCCGGCGCCACATGCAGGACGCACGCGCCATAGCTGGTGCCGCTCATGCGTGCGTCGGAAATGCGCAGCATGTCGCGGTGGCCTTCCTTCAACAGCTTCTTCGGCATCGGCAGCATGCCCCATTCCGGCATGCCCGGGCCTCCCTGGGGGCCGGCGTTGCGCAACACCAGGACATGGTCGGCGGTGATGTCGAGCGTCTCGTCGTCGACCGCCTTCTTCATCGACGGATAATCGTCGAACACCAGGGCCGGGCCGGAATGCCTCAGGAAGCGCTGGTCCATCGCCGCCGGCTTGATGACGCAGCCGTCGGGCGCCAGGTTGCCCTTCAGGACGGCCAGCGAACCTTCGCCGTAGATCGGCCTGTCGAGCGGCCGGATCACGTCGTCGTTGAAGACCTTGGCGCCCTCGATGTTCTCGCCCAGGGTCTTGCCGCTGACCGTCAGGCAATCGAGGTGCAAATGCCCGCGCATCTGGCTCATCAGCCCCCGGATGCCGCCGGCATAATAGAAATCCTCCATCAGATAGGCCGAGCCCGTGGGTCGCACGTTGCCGATGACCGGCACGCGCCGGCTCGCCTTCTCGAAATCATCGAGGCCGATGTCGCAATTGGCCCGCCGCGCCATGGCGATCAGGTGGATGATCGCGTTGGTCGAGCAGCCCATGGCCATGGCGACGGCAATGGCATTCTCGAATGCCGGACGGGTCTGGATCCGGCGCGGCGTCAGGTCCTCCCAGACCATCTCGACGATACGGCGGCCGGACTCGGACGCGAGCCGGATGTGGCCGGCATCGGCCGCCGGGACCGACGAGCCGCCCGGCAGCACCATGCCGACGGCTTCCGCGATCGCGGTCATGGTCGAGGCCGTGCCCATGGTCATGCAGGTGCCGTAGGAGCGCGCGATGCCGCCCTCGACGCCCAGCCATTCCTGGTCGGTGATCTTGCCGGCGCGCAGCTCGTCCCAGTATTTCCAGCTGTCGGACCCGGAGCCCAGGAACTTGCCCTGGAAATTGCCGCGCAGCATCGGTCCGGCCGGCAGGAACACTGCCGGGATGTTCATGCTGGTGGCGCCCAGCAGCAGACCGGGCGTGGTCTTGTCGCAGCCGCCCATCAGCACCGCGCCGTCGACCGGGTGGGAGCGCAGCAGCTCCTCCGTCTCCATGGCCAGCATGTTGCGGTACATCATGGTGGTCGGCTTGACGTAGCTTTCCGACACCGACAGCGCCGGCAGCTCGACCGGGAAGCCGCCGGCCATCAGGATGCCGCGCTTCACATCGTCGACGCGCTGCTTGAAATGGCTGTGGCAGGGCTGCAGGTCGGACCAGGTATTGATGATCGCAATGATCGGCTTGCCTTGCCACTCCTCCGGCGAGTAGCCCATCTGCATGGCCCGGGAGCGATGGCCGAACGATCGGAGATCGGCCGGGCCGAACCAGCGCGCCGAGCGCAGATCGGTCGCCTGCTTGCGCGTCGTCGAAACGGAGGGTGTGTCGGTTGCCATGTGCAATGCCTCGGTCTTGTCCCTGCCGGCGGCATGCTGGCCGACGGCTTTATTGATTCTGGCCCGAGTCGGCCGCGACCGCCACAGGTCGCCTGCCGGGCCGGCCGGAAAATGCTTCTTGTCCATCTTGTTTATCTGCTAGGGTACTTGCATGCAAGCAAGAAGCACGCAAACCGGGACGGGTACGGAACCGATGGAAGACCCCATCGATCTGCAATTGACCACCGGCCGGCGGGCGACGATCGCCATGCAGATCTACCGGCATCTGCGCCGTCTGATCGTCGCCGGCGACTACGCGCCGCTGCAGTCCCTGTCGGAGAATGAGCTCGCCGCGCGCTTCCGCGTCAGCCGCACGCCGATCCGCGAGGCGCTGGGTAAGCTGGAGGAGGAGAAGCTTGTCTCGATCCTTCCGCAATATGGCACCTTCGTCGCACCCATCGTGCCGGACCGGGTGTTCAGCGATCAATTCGTGCGCGAGGCGCTGGAGTGCGCGGCGATTGGCGAGGCCGCAACGCGGTGCACCGAGGCGGACGCCCGCATCCTGTGGGCGATCATCGAGGACCAGCGGAACGCCTCCTCGGAAAAGGCTTTCTTCGCGGCCGACGAGGCGATGCATCGCGCACTGATGGCCGTGGCCGATCAGGAGGCGGCCTGGCAGGTCGTCGATGCCGCCAAGGTCAACATCGACCGCATCCGCCACCTGTCGGTCCGCCACACGTTCAAGCGGCGCCTGATCCTGACCGAGCACGAGCGCATCATCGATGCGGTCGTCGCCCACGATCGGGAGCGCGCGGTCGCGGCCATGCGGGAACACCTGCGCGGCGTCTTCGCATCGAGCGCGCAGATGATGCTGACCTACCCCGAATTCTTCCAGGGCGCAGGCGACGCGCCACGCCCGACACGGCGGAAACGGCCGCCGGGCGACATCCCAGGCTGAAGGCGGCGGCGATCATCCGACCGGCGCCGAAGCCGGCAACGACAACCAAAGGGGGAAACAGTGCAAGACCGGGAAGACCGCGCCATCAAAAAGGCCGCGTGGCGGCTGTTGCCGCTGCTGATCCTGCTCTATCTCGTGGCGTACATCGACCGGCAAAACGTCAGCTTCGCCAAGTTGCAGATGCTGGGCAGCCTGGGCATGAGCGAGGCCGCCTACGGCCTGGGCGCCTCGCTGTTCTTCATCGGCTACCTGATCTTCGAAATCCCCAGCAATATGGCGCTGCACCGGTTCGGCGCCAGACGCTGGATCGCACGGATCATGCTGACCTGGGGCCTGGTCACGATCGCGCTGGCCTGGACCAGTTCGGCCACCATGTTCTACGTGCTGCGCTTCCTGCTGGGCGCCGCCGAGGCCGGCCTATACCCGGGCGTGATCTATTACATGACCCTGTGGTTCCCGGAGCGTTATCGGGTCCGGGTCGTCGGCTATTTCACGCTCGGGAGCAGCCTCGGCAACATGGTCGGCGCGCTGATCAACGGCGTACTGCTGGACCTGAACGGCCTGTTCGGGCTCGAAGGCTGGCGCTGGGTGTTCCTGGTGACCGGCATCGCGCCGGTCGTGCTGACTTTCGTCACCTGGCGCCTGTTGCCGGATGGGCCTGGCGAGGCGCGCTTCCTGGATCCGGCCGAACGCGAGGCGATCCGCTCGGCGGTCCGGCGCGACGCGCCCAAGCTGCCGCGCCACGGCAATCCGTTCGCTGTGCTGACCCAGGGCCGCATCTTCGTGCTGGCGTTCTTCTACACGATGATTTCGATGTCGATCTACGGCATCGGCTATTGGCTGCCGACGGTCGTCAAAGGCTTCGGCGTCACCAGCACGGTCAATGGCCTCTTGAACATGATCCCGTGGTTCCTCACCTCGCTCGTGCTGCTGTGGCTGCCCGGTCGGTTGCAGACCCCGGGCACGATCCTGCGCTGCGTCGGGCTGGCGGTGATCGTCGGCATCCTATGCTTCTGCATCAGCACCTTCGCCGCATCGCCGATGGTGAGGCTCGCGGCCCTGGCGCTGGGCGCGCCATGCCTCTACGTCATGATCCCGTGCTTCTGGTCGGTTCCGGCCCGGTTGCTGACCGGCGCCCAGGCCGCCGCAGGCATCGCCGCCATCAATTCGCTGGGCAACATCGGCGGCTTCGTCGGCCAGAACATCATGCCCTGGGTCAAGGACACGACCGGCAGCGATGCCGCCCCCATGCTGGTGCCTGCCGCCTGCCTGGCCGTGCTCGGCCTGGGCGCGATCCTGGCATCCCGCTCGACGACCATCTCGCCGGCTGTCCCATAGCGGGATGGAGATCCCGGCGACACTGGTCGCCGCCCATGCCCGCGAGGCGCGCTAGTACCTCTGCACAGTGATGTTGAAGGGTTGACCTAGGTCCAGAAACGACCCTTGTAGGTCGTGCAGCCGGCTTTTCTGAATGCCCGATTGCAGACATAATCCAACGATGCTTACGCTTGCGATCACAGGCTTTGATGCCGACCCAAATCGGGTGACCGACATCCTCGGCATCGAACCTACTTCCGTCGGAAGGATGGGCGAGCCATCACAGAGTGGCAGACCCCGCAACTCCAATGGATGGTGGAAGGATGTCGAACCTGAGCGGCTCGTTAGCGCCAGCCAGCACGCGGACGCAATGGTGCGGATGCTCGATCATCTGCAGGGGCGCGAGAGTCACTTCAATCGGCTGCGGAAGGAAATTGAGCCGCTCAACATGTCGATCTACGGCGGCCTTCACGTAGAAGCAGATCGGCAATGCGGCGTGTTCCTCGATCCGGACCAGATGCAACTGCTCGCCAATTGCGGCGTCGGATGGGGCCTCGACTTGTTCGTAAATCGATAGTGGCAGCGGTTGACCCATGAGTGTTGCTGAGCCAGGCATGAACATTCTATCGAATAATGCGCAGGTCTTTGCCCCGATCGGTCGTTGCATTTATTGCGGCAGCAGTGGCAGAGGCACGCTGACCAAAGAGCACATCATCCCGATAGGCATCGGTGGCGGCTTAATTCTGCCTCAAGCGAGTTGCACGCCTTGCCAACAGGAGATCAATCGCTTCGAGACGATATGCATGCGCAAAATCTTCCTGCCTTTCAGACGGGCGACAGGGTTAGTGCGGCACGGCAGTGATCTTCCGAAATCGATACCTCTGATTTTCGACTTAGACCTCAGAGGTCCAACATTTGTGAGCCTGGATGAGCATCCGAACGTCGTTGTAATCCCGGCATTGAGAAACCTTCCTGGAATCCTCGCGGGGGGCGCTCCCAGCAATCGGGTTGATTTCGACTACAAGATTTTCGCTGGCGTCGAGATCATGGAGGAAACGCAGAAGCGGCTGGAAGAGCAGAAACGTGTGGGCATAGGCATTGACGGCTTCGCGTGGGTCCGCCTGCTTGCCAAGATCGCACACGGGATAGCGGTCGCCGAACTAGGACTAGAGGGATTCAATCCCGAACTTCCCGACCTGATTTTGGGTCGCAACCTCAACCTCGCAAGCTATCTTGTAGGCAAGGGACCCTCGCTGACGCCGGAACCTGATCGCCCGCCCTTGCACCAGGTCAGCCGATTAGAGGCTGCCGTAAACGACCGCAAAATGGTCGCGGTGCAGATACGGTTGTTCGCCGAACTCGGGGCCGAGGTACCAACGAACATCGTCGTCGCTGGAATGCCGGTCTGAAAGAGGTGAGCCATGGTCGAGCAGCGCCCTCTCCGTCGTTTTACAGAGATGCCGACTTCCTAAAGTGTCCTGGCCCGAACCAGACGAGTGGGGTGCGGCCGATCCACTCGAAGGGCAACCTTCCGCAAGTTCGTGCCAATGTCCGAAAGCAGAAAGTCGGCAAACCACCCAAGACCGCTATTCCGTCCGAGCCCCTCAGCGACGGAGCTGAGGAGCTAGCGCTGCGCTCAACCCGTCAAAT
>NZ_DASZBY010000094.1:0-5430 GCF_035943795.1 Aliidongia sp.
GTTCCGCGCGCTCGACTGGCCGCGCGTGCGCCAGCAGATGGCCGGACGCACCATCGTCGACCTGCGCAACATCTACGACCCCGCCCAGGTCGCCAAGGAAGGCTTCACCTACCACTCGATCGGGCGCAAGTCCGCAACGGCGGACGAGCGCGCGTCCGGCGCGCGGGCCTGAGGTCGGCCGGGAGGATCGCCTGCGATGCGTGACCTGCTGATTGCGCTCGTCCTGCTGGGCAGCGTACCGGTCATCCTGATGCGGCCCTACGTGGGCTTCGTAATGTGGTTCGTGATCTCGTTCATGAACCCGCATCACATGGCCTACGGCTTCATCACGACCATGCCGGTCGCCATGCTGATCGGCGGCGCCACCCTGGTCGGTTTCGTGCTGTTTCGCGAACCCAAGCGCATGCCGATCGACGCCACCACCGCACTGATCATGGGGCTCATGGTCTGGATCACCGTGTCGACGACGGCTTCCCTCAAACCGGATCTCGCGTGGTCCGACTGGAATCGTGCCGTCAAGTTGCTGGGCATGACCCTGCTGATGATCCCGCTCCTGACCAATCGACAGCGCCTGCAAGGGGTCATCTGGGCGATCGTCATCAGCGTGGATTTCTACGGCGTGCGTGGCGGCCTCTTCACGATCATCACCGGGGGCGGCGGCCGCGTTGTGGGTCCGGACGATACCATGCTGTCGGACAACAACCAGCTTGCCACGGCACTGATCATGATCCTGCCGCTGCTGCGTTATCTCCAGACCCAGACCCAGAACCGCTATGTCCGGATGGGGCTGGTCATCGCCCTGGGCCTGACGATCGTCTCCGTCTTCGGCTCCTTTTCCCGCGGCGCCCTGATCGGCCTCGCCGTGATGTTCCTGTGGATGATCCGGTCGTCCCGCCACAAGACGACCATCCTGCTCGCGGCCGTGTTCGGTGTCGGTGCGCTCACCCTGGTCATGCCGGAGAGCTGGTACGCCAGAATGAATACGATCCAGACTTACCAGGACGACGGGTCGGTGACCGGCCGGTTCGACGCCTGGAAGTACGCGTTCAGGCTCGCGGTCGAACGCCCGCTGACCGGCGGCGGGTTCCATGCCTATGCCGATACGGCGCATTTCTTCGCCCTGGTGCCCGAAGCGCCCGTGGCGCGCGCATTCCACAGCATCTATTTCGAAGCCATGGGCGAGCACGGTTTCGTCGGCCTCGGCCTTTTCCTCGGCGTGATCGGCGCCGGGCTGTTCACCACCGCCAAGTTGCGCAAGGCGACACGCAAGGATCCCCAGCAGGCCTGGGCGTACGAGCTGGCATCGATGGTCCAGGTCAGCATCGTCGGGTATATGGTCGCCGGGGCATTTCTCGAACTCACCTTCTTCGATCTCTTCTACGCGATCGTCATCCTGCCGACCCTGGCGGTCACCGTGCTGCAGCGCGAGCGGGAGGCGGCGCAGGAGCCGACGACACGCGCCCGGAAAGTCCCGCGATTTCGGCCGCCGCGACAAATCGGGGCAAAACCTGTACGCTCTTGATCGCCAGTTCCTGGGAGTTCTCCGGTGTTCGCCCTCTTTCTTCTCGCCGCGCTTGCCGGCGTCGTCTACCTGACGTTCTGGATGGTTCAGAACGACGGGGCTCAACGCATCGAAGACCAAAAGGGCGTGCTGCGGATGATGGCTCCCGCCACGGCGGCCGCGGTTCCCGAAGAGGATCCAAAGCTCGCGAAGCGTCGCGGCGCGTTCGCCCGTCCGGGGGGCGCCAAACCTACCACGCGCGGGCCGCAGACGGTTCGTCGCCTGAAGACCGGAGCGCCGGACGAAGACGCTGCCACCGACATCGAAGAAGAAATCATCCATCCCTTGTGGCAGGGTCGCCGCCCGACGCGCCGCCTCTGACATGAGAATTCTGGCGGCCGATCTCCTGCTGTCCACGGCGGAAGCGCAGGGGGATGCGACGGCGCTGGCCGATCCGGCCGTAACGCTCAGCTATCGCGACCTCGCCGCCAGGACCGAACGGGTCGCCCAAGGGTTGGTGGCGCTCGGGGCTGCCCGCCTCGACCGGGTCGCCGTGTTCCTGGAGAAGCGCTGGGAGACGGTCGCCGGCCTGTTCGGCGCCATGCATGCCGGCTGCGTCATGGTACCGGTCAATCCGACTCTGAAGGCGCGCCAGGTCCGCCATGTGCTGCAGGACGGCGGGGTCAGGGTCTTCATCACGAGCCGCAACCGATTGGCGGCCCTGGGGCCGATCCTGGCCGACTGCCCCGCCCTCAGGTTGCTGGTCCTGGTCGGCGAGGGCTCGGCCGACCTGCCCGGGATCCCGGCCTGGGTCGAAACCGTCGAATGGCAGGACCTCGGCCGGCAGGGCGCGCCGCCGCTGCACAGAGCCGTCGATGCGGACATGGCGGCGATCTTCTACACCTCGGGCTCGACGGGCCTGCCCAAGGGTGTGGCATTCAGCCACCGCAACCTCGTCGCCGGGGCCGAAAGCGTCAACGCCTACCTGAACAATGGTCCGGAAGACCGCATCCTGGCGGCGCTGCCGCTCAGCTTCGATGCCGGATTCAGCCAGCTGACCACCGGCTTCGCCGCCGGAGCCCGCATCGTGCTGTTCAACTACCTGCTGCCGCGCGACCTGGCGCGGGCGATCGCCGGCGAGGGCATCACCGCCCTGACCGGGGTTCCGCCGCTGTTCGCGCAACTGGTGAAGTCCGACTGGGCTGATGGGGCCGGCGCGTCGCTGCGCTATCTCGCCAATACCGGCGGCCACATGCCGCGCGCCGTGCTGGACCGGATGCGCCGGGCTGCACCGCAGGCCCAGGTCTTCCTCATGTACGGCCTGACCGAGGCATTCCGATCGACCTACCTGCCGCCCGCCGAACTCGACCGGCGGCCGGGCTCGATCGGCAAGCCGATCCCGAATACGGAGATCCTGGTGGTCGACGAGCAGGGTGCCCCCTGCCCGCCCGGCGAGATCGGCGAGCTGGTCCATCGCGGCGCCACGGTGGCGCTTGGGTATTGGAACGACGCGCCGGGCACGGCCGCCCGCTTCCGCCAGGCGCCGCTCGTAGCCGGACTGCCGATCGGCGAACGCGCGGTATGGTCGGGCGATCTGGTGCGCCGCGACGAAGAAGGCTTCCTCTATTTCATCGGACGGCGCGACGACATGATCAAGACCTCGGGCTATCGGGTCAGCCCGAGCGAGATCGAGGACGTCGCCCACGGGTTTCCCGGCGTCGCCGAGGTGGCTGCGGTCGGCCTGCCCGACGAGGTGCTGGGCCAGACCATCGCGATCGCCGTCGCACCGGCCTCGCCGGACGCGCCCCCCGATGCCGAAGCCTTGCTCGCCCACTTCAGGGGCGAGGTCCCCTCGCACATGGTCCCGCGTCACATCATCATCCTGGCGAGCCTGCCCCATGGCCCGAACGGAAAGATCGATCGCGGCACCACGCGCGAACTGCTGATCCCCCGGATCAACGGCCTTGTCCGATGAGTGACGCCGGAAAGCGACCGGCATTGCCGGCCGACTGGCAATCCTCGGTCGAGGGCGGCGAGCTGCGCATCGGCGGCATTCCGGTGAGGCGACTCGCCGAACGGGTCGGCGCCACGCCGTTCTTCGCCTATGACCGGGCACGGATCACGCAGCGGGTGACCGAGTTGCGCCGTGCCCTGCCGGCGACGATCGATCTGCATTATTCGTTGAAGGCCAACCCCATGCCGGCACTGGTCGGCCATCTGGCCGGCCTGGTCGACGGTTTCGACGTCGCATCGGCCGGGGAAATGAAGATCGCGCTCGATGCCGGGATGGCGTCCGGTCGCATCGACTTCGCCGGCCCCGGCAAATCGGATGCGGAGCTGCGCCAGGCCGCGGCCGCCGGCATCGTGATCAGTCTGGAAGGCCAGGGCGAGCCGGAACGCCTTCACGCAGCGGGTCTCGCCGTCGGCTGCCGGCCCAAGGTCCTGGTCCGGGTCAACCCGGCGTTCGACGTCCGGGCCGGCGGGCTGCGCATGGGCGGGGGCGCGAAGGCATTCGGCATCGACGAGGAAGACGTGCCCGCCGTGCTCCAGCGGATCGCGGCGCTGGATCTCGACCTGGAAGGGTTCCATCTCTATTGGGGCTCCCAGAGCCTCGACGCGGCGCGGATCGCCGACGCCCAGGAACAGGCCGTGTCTGCTTTCCTGAAGCTGGCCGACCTGGCACCCACGCCGCCCCGGCTGTTCAATCTCGGCGGCGGCTTCGGCATCCCCTATGCGATCGGCGACGCCCCCCTCGACATGGCCGCTGCGGCCGGCAGCGTGGCCGCCGGTGCTGCGCGGCTGACGCAGCGCCTGCCCGATGCCCGCCTCATCCTCGAGCTCGGCCGCTATCTGGTCGGCGAGGCCGGTGTTTATGTGTGCCGGGTGCTGGATCGCAAAGTCTCCCGGGGCGAGGTGTTTCTCGTCACCGACGGCGGCCTGCACCATCATTTGGCGGCATCGGGCAATTTCGGCCAGGTCGTGCGGCGCAACTACCCGGTCGCCATCGCGACGCGCATGGCGGACGGTCCCAGCGAAACCGCCACGATCGCCGGCCGGCTCTGCACCCCGCTCGACGTGCTGGCCCGCAAGGCCGAGCTTGCGGTGGCGCAAGCGGGCGACCTGGTGGCCGTCTTCCAGTCCGGCGCCTATGGCGCGTCGGCCAGCCCCGCCGGCTTCCTCAGCCACGGCGCCGCACCCGAGATCCTCGTCTGATCTACGGCTTTTTAGCCAAAAGAGTCGGAAAACTTGACAGTCGGCAGACCGTCGCTCCCGCTCTCTTCGACGCATATTCATATAAATCAAGCAGATGACGATGTTGGCACGGCACGTGCTTACCATCATTGCAAGCGTCGAAACGCGCTGACTGTTAGCTCTCTGGTACACCCGTCTCGGCGGGGAAATGGGAGCGCCAGAGACCAATTCGTTAGCCTAATTCAAGGGGATCCAAATGAAACTCAAGCTTGCTGGCGTCGCTTTCGGCGCCCTGATGGTTGGTTTGGTCGGCGCTGGCGAAGCCAAGGCCGATGCGGTCGCGATTGCCACGATCAACGTCACCTCGGCGACCCTGAGCGCCACGGGCGTCGACGGTACCGCGCTCAACATCAACCAGGTCCTGACCCATCTGTCGACGAACGGCGCCAGCCTGTCGGCCACCGCGAGCGTCGCGCCCTACGGCACGGTCAACGAAGGCCCGTACACCGCGTCGAACGCCGGTGCGGTGTCGATCACCAATGTCGGCACGGTCACCGAGACCGCGACCCCGGCTTCGATCGGCGGCAGCAGCTCGACCTCGACCTCGTCGATCACCGGCTCGCTGCTGACGGGCGGCGTCACCAACGCCATCGCCACGACCCAGCTGAACCTGCTGAACGGCACCCAGGGCAACGCCAACCAGGCGAAGACCGACACCCAGACCCAGTTCACCTTCA
>NZ_DASZBY010000095.1:0-34388 GCF_035943795.1 Aliidongia sp.
GACGCAGCATTGCCGCGCAATGATCCATTCCTTCGCCCACCCGACTCTCGTGACCGCCCAGGCTTCGACCTGGTGGTGGCGTTCGGCTGTGGGCGATCCTGACGGCTGCTGACGACTCTCTTCTCGTTCGCGTCGCGTGTGATTGAAGCCCACCAAGGTTCTCCTTGGTGGGCTTTTTCTTTGTCCAGAATCCGGAAGATGCCATGACCCTCCAGCCTCAAATCCCGGTCCAGCTCGATCGCACTCCCATCCCGTTCCTCCAGCCGCTCGCGGCCACCTTGGCCTTGCGGCGGCTCCACGGTGCCGACGGCGTGTTCCTGATGGAAGCGCTCGCCGGACCCGATCCGGCGGTGCGGCGCGCGCTCGTCGGGTTCGGCCCGGTGCTGACGCTCGAGGTCCGCGACCGCTTGGTTCGCTTCGGCGGCGCGCCGGATCTGGTGGCCGCGGTCGAAGTGCGGGTGGCGGGCCTGCTCGATCCGGCGGGCAAGCTCGATGCGGCGGGTGGGTTGTGGGCGCTGCTGCGGGCGATCCGCGACGGGTTCGCGGTGCGCGGACACCCGGACCCGGGGGCGGCCTACGGCTTCGGCTTCTTCGGGTATCTGGGCTACGACACGGTGCGTTTCGTCGAGGAACTGCCGACCCTCATCCCGCGCGAGGGCGACACGCCGGACATTGCGCTGGCGATTTGCCGCGGCGCGTTGAGCATCGACCTGGTCGGGCAGACGGCCGAGCTGATCACGGCGCGCGGTCCGCTGTGGGACTCGATTGATCTCGACCGGCTCCTCGAACGCCTGAACGGCGCACGGGCCGAGGGCGACACTCTTTCGATCCCCGAGGTTCCGGCGCCGCTGTCGGTCACGGACTCGATCGACCAGGCGCGCTACGAGGCCGGCGTCACCTTGGCGCTCGACCATATCGGCCGAGGCGACATCTACCAGGTCCAGCTGGGTCATGCGCTGACCATCCGGACCGAGGCGACGCCGCTCGCGGTCTATCGCCGGCTGCGGCAGCGCAATCCGGCGCCCTACATGGTACTGGCCCGGCTCGGTGGCACCGAGCTGGTCGGCGCCAGCCCGGAAGTGTTCCTGCGGATCGAGCGGCGCCACGCCACCATGCGGCCGCTCGCCGGAACGATCCGGCGCGGCGCCACGCCGGAAGCGGACGCGGCGGCGGCCGAGAAACTCCGGACCGATCCCAAGGAGATTGCCGAGCACGTCATGCTGGTCGACCTGTGCCGCAACGACCTGGGCCGGGTCGCCCTGCCGTCGAGCCTCGCGGTCACGCAGCTGCTCGCGACCGAGGGCTACAGCCACGTCTTCCACCTGGTCTCGACCGTGACGGCGGACCTGGCGCCCGGCACCGACGAGTATGACGCGATTGCCGCCGGCTTTCCGGCCGGCACCATGAGCGGGGCGCCCAAGGTGCGGGCGATGGAGATCATCGAAGCGATCGAGACCAGCCGGCGCGGGCTCTATGCCGGCGCGTTCGGCCTCGTGGATTTCTCCGGCTACGTCGATACCGGCCTCGCCATCCGCTCGGCGCTGCACGACGGCTCCGGCTTCACCATCCGCGCGTCGGCCGGAATCGTCGCTGACAGCGCCCCCCCGGCCGAATGGCGCGAGACGCTCGCCAAGCTGGGCGCCAGCTATTGGGCCATCACTGGAGAGGAGCTCGTGCCATGAAGGCGCTGTTGATCGATGCCTATGACAGTTTCGTCTATATCATCCGCCAATACCTGCTGGAGGCGGGGCTGGAGGTGCCGGTCGTGCGCAACGACCGCATCACCGGCGACGCGATCGACGCGATGGCGCCCGACTTGATCGTGCTGGGCCCGGGGCCAGGCCATCCCGCGGACTCGGGCTATGTCGGCATCCTCGATCGCTTCGCCGGCCGTACGCCGATCCTGGGCGTCTGCCTCGGCCATCAGGCGATCGGCCTGGCGTTCGGCGGCACGGTCGAACGCGCGCGCCGGCTGATGCACGGCAAGACCAGCCCGATCGCTCACGACGGCAGGGGTTGCTTCGACGGCCAGGCCCATCCGTTCCAAGCGACCCGCTACCATTCCCTGGTCGTGGGCGAGGACAGCCTGCCGGACTGCCTCACCGTCTCGGCGCGGTGCGCGGAGGACGGCCACATCATGGGACTGCGCCATCGCTTCCTGCCGATCGAGTCCGTGCAGTTCCATCCGGAAAGCATCCGCACCGAGGCCGGGGCGCGGCTGTTCGGCAATTTCGTTGCCCGGACGGCCGGCCAAGGCGCGACCTGGTAGCCGATCCCTCGCCGCGATGCGGTGCCGAATTGGCGCGGTGCAGCACGGTTTAGCGATTGACGAACTGCTTGCAACGGCAAGGAATGATGGTTGGCGTTCCAAATTCCGTGTGCGTTCAGAATGATGAACAGCGATGACTGTCCGTAGCGCACAGCGCGTGCTGGAGTTGCTTGAACTCATGGCGCAACAGAGCCAGGCGGTCTCGCTGGCGGAGATCCACCGCATGGTGGACCTGCCGAAGAGCAGCACCCTCATGCTGATCCGGACCTTGCAGCAGCGCGGCTACCTGGCGCGCGACGATGCTGGCAACTATCGTCTGGTCCGCTTGCCCGGCGAAGGCTCCGCCGATGCGCCGGCCTGGGGCACGCTGGTGCGCCTGGCGACACCCTGGCTGACCGAAGCGGTGGCCGCGGTCGGCGAGAGCGGGTTCATCGCCGTGCTGACCCACGACGATCATGTGCGGTATCTCAACAAGATCCTGCCGGACGCGCGCGAGCTGAGATACGACCGCAACATCTCGGTCGATCGCATCGCCCATCAGGTCGCCAGCGGCGTGGCCCTGCTGGCGGCGCAGTCCGATGATCGGATCGAGGCGTATCTGACTGCGCTGCCGCCGCAATCGCCGGCCGGCCCCGATCGACCGGAGGCGATACGTGCGGCGATCCAGGCGGTGCGGGCGAGCGGCATCGCGGTCAACCTGGCGGGAAGGGTCGAGGGCGCGGCCGGCGTTGCCGTCGCGGTACGCGGACCTGCCGGCCACCCGGTCGCGGCGGTCAACCTGGCCGGCCCGGTCGAGCGCATCAAGGCGGAGCTGCCGGCGATCAAGCGGGCGGCGCAGACCGCCGCGGCCCGGATCGGCGAGGCGCTGGCCCGTCGCACGCCGGTCAGCGGCCGGGTCCTGGCGGCGGTCGGATGACCATCGGTTTCGACATCCAGGCCAAGGGGCCGCTCGACGGCATGCGCGTGCTGGACCTGTCGCGGCTGGTCGCCGGCAACATGCTGTCGCTGCAACTGGGCGATTTCGGCGCCGACGTGATCAAGATCGAGCCGCCGGAGGGCGATCCGCTGCGCGCGTGGCGCGATGGCGGCGAACAGCTGTTCTGGAAGACCTACAGCCGCAACAAGATGTCGGTCGTGATGAACCTGCGGCACGAGGCGGCGCGCGAGGCCTTGCTGCGCCTGGTCGAGACCGCCGACGTGTTCATCGAGAACTACCGGCCAGGAACACTCGAAGCGATGGGCCTGGCGCCCGACCTGCTGCTGGCGCGCAATCCGCGCCTGGTCGTGGTCCGCATTTCCGGTTTCGGGCAGACCGGCCCCTACGCGCAGCAGCCGGGGTTCGGCACCCTGGTCGAGGCCATGAGTGGCTTTGCCGACCGGACCGGCTTTCCCGACCGCGAGCCGGTGCTGCCGCCGCTGGCTTTGGCCGACATGATCGCCGGCCTGTCCGGGGCCATGGCGACCGTGACGGCGCTCCTGGCCCGCGAACGCGGCGCCGGCGGCCAGGTGATCGACCTGTCGCTGCTGGAGCCGATCTTCTCGACCCTTGGGCCCGAAGCCGCCATCTATCGGCGGACCGGCAAGATGAAGCAGCGGGTCGGCAACGGCTCCAACACGTCGGCGCCGCGCAACATCTATCGCTGTGCCGACGGCGGCTACGTCGCCTTGTCGGGCTCGACCCAGGCGATGGCGAAACGGGTGTTCGAGGTCATCGGCCGGGGCGCGCTGATCGAGGATCCGCGTTTCCGCACCAACACCGATCGGGTGCGCCACCGTGCGCTGGTCGACGAGATGGTCGGCGGCTGGTTCGCGGCCCGGCCGCGCGACGAGGCGCTGGCCCTGATGCGTGACGCCGGCGTCACCGCCGGTCCGGTCTACAACATCGGCGACGCGGTCGCGGACCCGCATTTCCAGGAACGGCAGGTCGTGGTCGACATCGAGGATGCCGAGCTCGGGCCGCTGCCGGTCCATAACATCGTGCCGCGCCTGTCCGGCACGCCGGGCGTCTGGCGGCGCTCGGCGCCGACCCTGGGCCAGCATACCGACGAGATCCTGTCGGCCCTCGGCATGGATGCGGCGACCATCGCCAGGCTTCGGGATGAGGGAGCCTGCGCATGATCCGATCGCTGCTGTACGTGCCGGCCAGCGCAGACCGCTTCGTCGCCAAGGCGCACGAACGCGGCGCGGACGCGATCATCCTCGACCTCGAAGATGCCATCCCCGCCCATGGCAAGGATGCCGCGCGGGCAGTCCTCGCCGCGGCCGTGCCGGCGGTCGGCCGGACCGGCGCCGCCGTGTTCGTCCGGGTCAACAGCGAACCGGAACGGCTCGACCTCGATGCCGAGGCCGCCTGCCGCGCCGGCGCCGCCGGCTTGTTCGTGCCGAAGGTTCGATCGCCGGACACGCTGCTGCGGCTGGCCGACCGCCTGGCCCCGCTGGAGCGAGAACTGGGCCGCTCGGCCCTGCGGTTCGTGCCGCTGGTCGAGGATCCGGGCGCGATCCTGGACGCGCGGGCCATCGCCGCAGCCAGCCCGCGCGTGCTCGCGATCGCGACCGGCGGCGAGGATCTGGCGACCGCGATGGATGCGGAGCCGAGCGCGGAGATGCTGCGGCTGCCCAAGCTGCTGGTGCATCTGGCGGCGAAGGCGGCCGGCATCCTGTCGTTCGGCCTGCTACGCTCGATCGCCGATTATGGTGATGCCGACGCGATCGCGGCCAGTGCGCGCGAGGCGCGGGCGTTGGGTTTCGATGGCGCCTCCTGCATCCATCCGGCCGTCGTGCCGATCCTGAACGAGGCTTTTTCGCCGTCGCCGGCGGCGCTCGACAAGGCACGCCGCATGGTGGTGGCGTTCGATGCGGCCGCCACCGAGGGCCGGGGCGCCTTCGTGTTCGACGGCCAGATGGTCGATCTGCCGATCGTCGACCGGGCACGCCGGCTGATCGCCCGGGCCGCGTCCCGTCCTGGAGAAGGTATTTGAGATGGTAACGACCGCACCGCGCTCCTTGCTGTTCGTCCCGGCGACCAGCCCGCACAAGGCGGAAAAGGCCTTCGCCAGCCAAGCCGACGGCGTCATCGTCGATCTCGAGGACGCGGTGGCGCTGGCGGAGAAGGCGCAGGCCCGGCTGATCGCGGCCGATTTGCTGAAGACGCGCCGGCCGACCCTGGTCTTCCTCAGGGTGAACGCCATCACGTCGCCCAATTGCTTCGACGACCTCCAGGTCGCCGCTGCGGCCGAACTCGACGGCATCGTACTGCCCAAGGCCGAGTCCGCGGCCGAACTGGCGATGGTCGATTGGGTCCTGGCACAGTTCGAGGCGAAGGCCGGCAAGGTTGCTGGCAGCATCGAGATCATGCCGATCGTCGAGACCGCGCGGGGGCTGGCGGCGGCGGCGGAGATCGCCGGTGCCTCGAAGCGCGTTCGCCGGCTGGCGTTCGGCGCCGTCGACCTGGCGCTCGACATGGATATCGACATCACCGGCGACAGCGGGCCGATGGCCCATGCGCGCTTCGCGCTGGCGCTGGCATCGCGACAGGCGGGCCTGCAGGGTCCGATGGACACCGTGTTCGTCGATATCCGCGATCTGGACGGCTTGCGGGCCTCGGCCGGCCATGCCCGGGCGATGGGCTTCAGCGGCAAGGCCTGCATCCATCCGGCACAGTTGGAAACGGTCAATGGCGTGTTCACGCCCAGCGATGCCGAGCTGGCCCGGGCGCGCGAGATCGTCGCCGCCTTCGAACAGGCCGAGGCCGCGGGTGCCGCCGCCGTGTCGGTCGGCGGCGTCATGGTCGATTATCCGGTGGTCGAGAAGGCCCGGCGCGTGCTGGCCAAGGCGCAGGCGCGCTGACATGGCGACGGAGACACCCAAGGCTGAGCCGTTCCGCCCGGCCCAGAGCTGCCCGCTCGACGGGTTGCGGGTCCTCGATTTCTCCCGCCTCGTCGCCGGCAACATGCTGACCCTGCAACTGGCCGATTTCGGGGCGGAGGTTATCAAGCTTGAGCCCGACATGGGTGATCCGCTGCGCCATTGGCGCGAGAACGGCGTATCGGCCTATTGGAAGGTCTATGGCCGCAACAAGAAGAGCGTGCGCCTCGACCTGCGTTCCGACGAGGGCAAGGCGCTGCTCGCCCGGCTGATCCCGACCGCCCATGTGCTGGTCGAGAGCTTCCGGCCCGGCAGCATGGAGGCGGCCGGTTTCGGTCCGGATGCGGTGGCGGGGCTCAATCCCAAGCTCGTGTTCGTGCGCATCTCCGGTTTCGGCCAGACCGGTCCCTATGCCCAGCGGCCGGGCTTCGGCAGCCTGGTCGAGGCGATGAGCGGCTTCGCCTCCAAGAACGGCTTTGCCGACAAGCCGCCGGCCCTGCCCAATTTCGCACTGGCCGACATGGTCGCCGGCATCCAGGGCGCCTTCGCCGTCATGGTAGCGGTGCGCGCGGCGGAACGACCGGAGGGCAAGGGTCAGGTCGTCGACCTGTCGCTGCTCGAACCGCTGCATTCGACCCTGGGTCCGGAGGCGGCCGCCTGGCGGATCACCGGCAGCATTCCGCCGCGCTCCGGCAACCGTGCCTCGATCACCGCGCCGCGCAACATCTACGCGACGGCCGACGGCGGCTGGGTGGCACTGTCCGCCTCGACCCAGGCGATGACCGAGCGGCTGTTCCGCGCCATCGGCCGGGCCGACATGCTCGACGACCCGCGCTTTCGCACCAATTCCGATCGCCTCGCCCATGTCGACGAGGTCGACGCGGTGGTCGGCGCCTTCATCGGTGCCAAGACCCTGGCGGAAAACCTGGGGTTCTTCGGCGCGGCCGAGGTCACGGTCGGGCCGGTCTATGACGCGTCCGGCTTCGAGACCGACCCGCATGTGCGCGGTCGCGGCGTGCTGGTGGAGATGGAGGACGCGGAACTCGGCAGCGTGCCGATGCATGCCGTGGTGCCGCGCCTGTCGGGCACGCCGGGCGCGTTGCGCCGGCCGGCGCCCGACCTCGGTGCCGACGAGACGGAAATTCTGGGACCGCTGCGCGCCGGCTGACGGCCTGCCTGCACCGTCCCATCCTGCCCATAAAAGAAACGGAGGAAACGCCATGACATTCTCGATGACGCGCAAACAGTTCCTGATCGGCGCCTCGGCCGCCGCCGGGGCGATCGCGCTCCGCCGGCCCGCCTTCGCGGCCCGCAAGTCGGTGATCCATTTCGGCCTGGACCTGACCGCTGACCATCCGACCACGGTCAACGTCACGGCCGCCGCGAAGAAAATCAGGGACGCGACCAACGGCGAGGTCGACGTCCAAGTGTTCCCCAGCAGCCAACTCGGCGACGACACGCACATGCTGGCCAACCTGCGCTCCGGCGCCATGCAGATGATGGCGATCGGCGACAATATCCTGTCCTCGCTGGTTCCGACCGCGGCCATCGACAACATCGGTTTCGCCTTCAAGACGCCCGAGATGGCATGGAAGGCGCTCGACGGCGGTGTCGGCGACGCGGTCCGGGCCGATATCGAGAAGACCGGCCTGCATGCCATGCACCGCATCTGGGACGAGGGGTTCCGCGAGGTCACGTCCAGCACCAAGCAGATCGCCACGCCCGACGACCTGCACGGCTTCAAGATCCGCGTCCCGCCCAGCCCGATCTCGCTGTCGCTGTTCCAGGCGCTGGGCGCCTCGCCGGTCACGATCAACGCGGCCGAGCTCTATACCTCGCTGCAGACCAAGGTGGTCGACGGCCAGGAAAACCCGCTCGGCAACATCCAGACCATGAAGCTGGACCAGGTGCAGAAGTTCTGCTCGCTCACCAACCACATGTGGGTGGGATACTGGCTGCTGGTGAACGGCCCGTTCTGGACCGCCCTGCCGGAGGAGCATCGCAAGGTCATCGAGGACACGTTCGATGCCCAGGCGCTGGAACAGCGCGTGGCCAACCAGAAGCTGGATGCCTCGCTGGAAGAGATCCTGAAGGGCCAGGGCATGCAGTTCGCCAAGCCGGATACGGCGGCGTTCCAGGCGGTGCTGACCAAGTCGGGCTTCTACAAGACCTGGAAGGACAAGTTCGGCGCCCCGCTCTGGTCGGCGCTGGAAAGCGTCACCGGCCCGCTCGCCTAAGCGACGCAAGCCATCATGAGCAGCATGTTCAGGGGCCTGGACAAAGCCGTCGATTGGCTGAGCCAGGGCGTGGCCGGCTTCCTGGTCGCCGCCGAAATCGTCATCCTGTTCTCCGGCGTGGTCGGACGCTATGCGTTCGACCACCCGCTGGTCTGGGTCGACGAGGTGGCGAGCGCGCTGTTCCTGTGGTTGGTCAGCCTCGGCGCGGTGGTGGCACTGCGCCGAAGCGAACATATGAGGATGACGGTCATCGTCGGCCGCGCCGGCCCGCGCGCCCGACGGCTGGCGGCCTGCTTCGCGGCCCTGCTGGTCGTCGTGGTGGCACTGGGCCTGATCGTGCCGGGCTGGTCCTACGCGATGCAACAGCAGGCGATCCTGACGCCCGTGCTGCAACTGCCGGGCTCGTGGGAGATCCTGGGCCAGCTCGCGGCCCTGGTGCTGCTGCTCTATGTGGCGCTGCGCCAGTTGCTGGGCGAGGCGAACTGGGTCGATCTTGCCCTGGTGCTCGGCTTCGGCGCGCTTGTCTGGTTCGGTCTCGACAGCCTGGAGACGCAGTTCGACGATCTCGGCAACGCCGACTTGGTGATCTTCTTCGTCGGCATCACCGGCTTCTGCATCTTTGCCGGCGTGCCGATCGCCTTCAGCTTCGCCATCGCCACGTTCGGCTACATGCACTTCACCACCAGCATTCCCCTGTCCGTGATCATCAGCCAGATGGACCAGGGCATGTCGTCGATCGAACTGTTGGCCGTGCCGATGTTCGTGGTGCTGGGCCTGCTGCTCGAGATGACCGGCATCGCGCGCGCCATGGTGAACTTCCTGGCGGCCTTGGTCGGCCATCGGCGCGGCGGCCTATCCTATGTGCTGATCGCGGCGATGTACCTGATCTCCGGTATTTCCGGCTCCAAGGCGGCCGACCAGGCGGCGGTGGCGCCAGTGCTGCTGCCCGAGATGCGGCGCCGCGGCGTGCCACCGGGCGAGCTGGCGGCCCTGCTCGCCGCATCCGCCGCCATGTCGGAAACCATCCCGCCCAGCCTGGTGCTGATCATCGTCGGCGCCGTGACCGGCGTCTCGATCGCCGCCCTCTTCACCGGTGGCCTGCTGCCGGCGGGCATCGCGGCGGCCGGCTTGGCACTGCTCGTGTTCTTCCGCACCCGGCGCGACCGGCCACAGGGCGCGCAGGCGAGCGCGCGCGAAATCGGGCGGCTGTTCGCGGTCGCACTGCCGGCGCTGATCCTGCCGTTCGTCATCCGCTATGCCGTGCTGGCCGGCGTCACGACGGCGACGGAGGTCGCGACGGTCGGCGTGGTCTATGCGATCCTGGCCGGCATCCTGGTCTATCGCTGTTTCGACTGGCGCCGGCTGGGGCCGATCCTGGTCGAGACGGCGGCGCTGTCCGGCGCCATCCTGCTGATCATCGGCACGGCCAGCGCCATGGCCTGGTCGCTGACCCAGGCCGGCTTCGCCCAGACCCTGGCCGCCATGATGACCGGCCTGCCGGGCGGCAAGGGCGGCTTCCTGGCGGTCTCGATCGTGCTGTTCATCGTGCTGGGCAGCGTGCTCGAAGGTCTGCCGGCCATGGTGCTGTTCGGGCCGCTGCTGTTCCCGGCCGCCCAGCAGCTGGGCATCAACCTGGTGCAATATGGCATCGTCGCCATCCTGGCGATGGGCATCGGGCTGTTCTCCCCGCCGTTCGGCGTGGGATTCTACCAGACCTGCCTGATCGGCAAGGTGCCGAGCGACGAGGCGTTCGGCCGGATCTGGCCATTCATGGCGACCCTGGTGGCCGTGCTCATGCTCGTCGCCGCCGTTCCGTGGATTTCGCTGGGATTCCTGTCGTGATCGTCAGCCGTGGAGATCAGAACCGGTAGCCGATCCCGGCGCCGACGATGGTGGGCCGCACATTGGTTTCGGCGCGGATGGCGCCGCCGTCGATTTTCACCGTCGTCTGGAAGAACAGCCGCTTCACGTCGAAATTCAGGAACCAGCGGCCGGTGACATTGTAGTCGGCGCCTGCCTCGATCGCGCCGCCCAATGCCCGCGAATAGGCGATCTTGTTGACCAGGCCGCCGGGTGCCGCCGGATCGAAGAACCATGAATAGGTCGCTCCGGCGCCGACATAGGGGCTGAAGGCCGCGTGCGGCATGAAGTGCCACTGGGCGATCACGGTCGGGGCCAGCAACCGTACCGTGCCCGCATCCACGTCGCCCAGCACGGTGCCGCGCGCCACGACCCGATGGCGGGTCGTGGTCACGATCGTCTCGATCGCGAAGCCGTCCGTCAGAAAATAGCTGGCATCCACCTCCGGGGCGACCGTGTCGGAGACATGGACCTGACCATGGATGGCCGAGATGGAACTCGAGGTATCCGGCATGATGCCGAGGCCGCGGACGCGCACCAGCAGGCTGTCTGCCGACTTGCCCTCATCCGGCTCCTCGGCCAGGGCGGGCCGGGCCGGCATCAGAAGTGCGGCGATCGCAAAAGCGGCCCAAAGGAGCTTCATGATCTTTCGAGCGCCGCCAGCCGCGCCTGCATCGCCACGCGCGTTTCCTGCGCGACGGCCGGAAGCTGTCGGACAATCGCCCGGGCCTGCGGCAGATCGCCGGCCATGCAGGCTTGCTCCAGTTCGCCGGCGAGATGTTGAAGGCGTCGGGCGCCGAGATTGCCGAAGAGGCTGACGAGGCCATGCGCTTCCTGCCCGAGCCGGCCCAGATCCGCTGCGCGGCCGAAGGCGTCGACCCGGCGCAGGCGGTCGTCGTCGCCATCAATGCAGGTGCGGAGGATCGCTGCAATGTCGGTCGCCGGCATCAGATTTCCCAGCATGTCGAGATGGTCGGCATCCAGCACGGGCGGCATTCCTGACGGCGCCGGCCCCTGTTCCGCACCGACGCCGTCGACGGCGAGCCAGCGCGCGACGGTGCCGAGAAACGCCACCATCTCGAAAGGCTTCGAGACATAGTCGTCCATGCCCGCGGCGAGGCAGGCCTCCCGGTCGCCGCGCATCGCATTGGCCGTCATGGCGATGATGGGCGTATGCCGCCCCGGTGCTTCGAGCGCGCGGATCTCGCGCGTGGCCTGGAGGCCGTCGACGACCGGCATCTGCACGTCCATCAGGATCGCGTCATGCAAGCGAAGACGCCATGCCTCGATTGCCTGTCTGCCGTCCGACGCCAGCTCTACCGCGTGGCCCGCCCGGGACAGGAGCGAAAGCGCGATCTCCTGATTGATCGAATTGTCATCGACCACGAGAATTCGGCTACCGCTACGGCCCGGTACGATGGCGCCGACGGAAACCTCGGCGATGGACGCTCCCTCGGAGCCACCGGCGACCGCGCGCCGCAGACAATCGACCAGGTCCGTCTGGCGGATCGGCTTGGTCAGAATGGCATCGAACCCCACGGTGGCCGCCTTGTCGCCGGACGACGGCTTGCCGGCCGAGGAGGCGAGGACCAGCACCGGTTGCCGCCATTGCGTGCCTGAACGGATCATTTCGGCCAGATCCTCGCCGGAAAGGCCCGGCATCATCTGGTCGGTCAGCACGACGTCGAACGGCGGGCCGGCCTGCAAGGCCGCCAGTGCCGCAACGCCGCCCGACGCCTCCTCGACGATCATGCCTTCGGCGCCCAGCTGCCGGCCGAAGATGGTCCGGTTCATCGTCACGTCGTCGACGATCAGCACTCGCAAACCGGCGAGCGGCTTCGATGCGACCGATATCGGCGCCGATGGCTCGTCCGCCACGGGCAGCGACAGTTCCAGCCAGAACGTGCTGCCGCCACCCAATCGGGCATCGACGCCGATCCGGCCACCCATCAGCTCGGTCAGCTGCTTGCAGATCGCGAGACCGAGGCCGGTTCCCCCAAAGCGCCGCGCGATCGAGCCGTCGGCCTGCTGGAACTTCCGGAACAGCTTCGCCTTGGTGGCGTCGTCCATGCCGATCCCGGTGTCGTGGATCTCTACGCGCACCCTGGTCCGGCCAGGACCGTCGGGCGTCGCGCGCGTCTCGATGGCGACCAGGCCCCGCTCGGTGAATTTGACGGCGTTGGACATGAGATTGAGGATGATCTGGCGCAGGCGCGTCGGATCTCCCCGCAGCCGGTGCCGCATGGCGTCGTCGAGCCATACCGCGAGTTCGAGTTGCTTTTCCCGGGCCTTCGGACCCATGAGCTCGGCCGCGTCCTCGATCACCGCTTCGAGGCTGAACTCGATATCCTCCAGCTCGCACTTGCCGGCTTCCAGCTTCGAGATGTCGAGAATGTCGTTGATGATCGCCAATAGGGAATCCGCGGACAGGCGCACGGCCTCGGCGAACCTGCGCTGCTCGGGAACCAGCGGTGTGCCCAGCAGCAGGCCGTTCATGCCCAGAATGCCGTTCATGGGGGTCCGGATCTCGTGGCTCATGTTGGCCAGGAATTCGGATTTTGCCGCATTCGCCTGTTCGGCGCGCTCGAGCGCCAGGGCCAGTTGCCCGGCAGCCGCCTTCAGGGCCAGGCTCGCGGAACTCACGTAGCGGATGAGGTCCAGCCCGAAGGCGATCGTCGGCGTCGCGACGAGAAACGAAATGATCCCAGCCGTCGCCATGAACGAACCGAATGTCGGGACGTCGATGACGGACCAGATCAGTCCGCATAGAAGTTCGGAGCAGAGGGTGGTCGCGGCGACGAGTAGAATCGTCGCCTGGCGCGGAGAGACGCGATCGAGGAACTTGGCGACCCGGGCGAGGGCCGGCCCGCCGGGCGCCTCCATCGGAACAGGCTCGAGAATGGGGCGAGCGGGCATGCTAGGGGCCACGACGCTCGTTCGACGTTCGGCAACGCCCCCTTTCGAGCTCATCGCTATGGCGGCGCCTTCGCTTCGGCACAGGAAAATCTCCGCGGACTCGAGAGAGCGAAATCCCCGGTCCCCCCACTGCAGAGATCGGGAGCGCTACAAGTCGCCTCGAGCAATCAGCGGACCGGTTCAGTGGATCTGCACCACCGTACCGCGGCGGCCATGAAGACTTTCCTTAAAGTGAGACGTTACGAAGCCTCGGACAGCAATTCGCATAGTCGGGTCGACGCATCGGGCGCCGTTTCCGCGACATGGGCGGCGACCTCGATCGACGGCAGGCCCCTAGCTGCGCCAGGGCCACCCAGGCCGCGGCGAAGCCCCGTGCCCGGCCGCCGCGATCAACGCGTTCGGCAGACCCGGTTCGCGCCCTGGCAATCCATTTTCCCGATGACTGGGACCATCGAAATTGGTTTTTCGGATTTTATCCGTCTGGCTAGTATCGCGCCCAGCGGCTTCACGGCAGGAGCGGAACGATGGGCCGGAGCATCGACGATCATCGCGTGGCCTTCGATTTCGAGATCGCGTTCTCGAACGGCGGCGGCATCAAGGGCTGGGATTTCCGCCTCGACATCGACGGGACGGACATTTCCGATACGGCGCTGGCCGACTATATCGTGCAGGACCTGCGGCTGCTCATGGTCGGATCGGTCAAGATCCTGAACAAGCGGATCTTCCAGGAGCGGCACAAGCGGGCGGCCGGGCACTCGCCAAGCGGCGAGGGCGAGGGCGGTGCAACGCTGGTCGACCTGTCCCACGCCGTCCGAGATGGGCAGACGACCTATCCGGGCCTGCCCGCGCTGGCGATCACCGACCATCTCAGCCATTTGGGCTCGCACGGCCGGTACGCCGACGGCGTCTCGTTCCAGATCGGCCGGATCGACATGGTCGCCAACTCGGGCACTGCGATCGATGCGCCCTATCATCGGTTTCCGGGCATGGCCGACGTGGCGGAGCTGCCGTTGTCCCACATCGCCGACCTGGCCGGCCTCGTCGTCCGCCTGGGCGGCATGACGGGCCGGGCGGTGACGCGTCAGGCGCTGCTGCCCGCGCTCGGCGACGTCGCTGGTTCGGCGGTGCTGATCGAGACCGGCTGGTCGCGGCGCTGGGAGACGCCCGGCTATTTCGTCGATCATCCGTTCCTGACGCAGGACGCGGTCGAGCTGCTGCGCGATCGGCAGGTGGCGCTGGTCGGCATCGACAGCCTCAATATCGACGACACCGGCGACCCGGACCGGCCCGCGCACAGTATCCTGCTCGCGGCCGGGATACCGATCGTGGAGAACCTGACCAACCTCGGCGACTTGCCGACCCGGGGTTTCCATTTCTCCGCCGTGCCGATGCGTGCCGTCGGCATGGGTGCGTTCCCGGTGCGGGCCTGGGCGCGCCTGGCGAAAGATCGAGTCTGAGTTCCGGGCTTCAGCGCTCGGAGAGGGCGAGTTCGAACCTCGTCCTTTCCGACGCGCGGGCGCCGTGCCGCCGATAGAACGCGATCGCCTGCTCGTTCCAGGCCGGCGTCCACCATTGCACCGTCTCGAGCTGCCGCGCGCGGGCTTCTCCACAGACGGCATCCAACAGCGCGGCACCGATCCCGGCGCCGCGATGGGAATCCTCGATGTAGAGGCAGTCCAGATGCAGGAACTGCCGGGCCGACCAGGTCGAGAATTCCACGGCGCCGGCGGCGAAGCCGATGATTTCATCGCCGACTTCCGCCACCCAGGCGAGTGCCCGGGGTTCGGCTGAGAACAACGCCACCTCCAGACGCTCGCCGTGCCCGGCCGGATCGTGGCCGGCCCGCTCGAAACCGGCATGCGCGGCGCAGAGGCGGACCAGCGCCGCCAAGTCCGGCGGCGCCGCCCGCCGGATGCCCGGCTTCGGCTCAGACGGTCTCAAGGCTGCGGGCCAGCTCGAAGCCTTCGTCCAGCCAGCCGGTGATGCCGCCGACCATCAGCTTGACCGGCCGGCCCAGGCGCGCCAGGCGGATCGCGCCGCGCGCAGCACCGTTGCAATGGGTTCCGGCACAATAGACGACGAACAGCGTGTCGTCGGGATAGGACTCCATCTTGCTGGCGATGATCTTGCCGTGGGGCAGGCTGATGGCGCCCGGCACGTGCCCCTGGTCGAACAGCGCGTGGCTGCGCACGTCGAGCAGGACGAAATCCGGCGCGCCGCCCTTCAGCGCGGCATGGACGTCCGAGCAGTCGGTCTCGAACGCGAATTCATCCTCGAAATGCTTCAGGGCTTCGGCGGAAGGGGCGGCGGGAACGGCGGTGACGTTGGACATGGGGAAATCTCCAGGGCGTTTGAATGCACCGGAAGATGCCGATGGTTCACGATTGCCGCGAGTGGCGTAACTGCCTATCATCGTCAACATCATGCCAAACGAAAATCCGCCACCGGCACCCACTGGTCCCCTCGTCGCCGCACTCGCCTATGACGGGCTCTGCGCGTTCGAATATGGCATCGCGGTCGAGGTGTTCGGCCTGCCGCGCCCCGAGATGGGGTCGGACTGGTACCGGTTCATGACCGTGGCGGCCGAGCCGGGACCCCTGCGGGCGGCAGGCGGGCTGACGGTCCAGGCGGGAATCGGCCTCGAAGGCCTGCTGGCGGCGGACCTCATTATCGTGCCGGGCTGGCGCGGGGCGGGGTCGGATCCGTCACCGGCGGTAGTGGAGGCGTTGCGCCAGGCCCATGCCCGCGGGGCGCGGCTGATGTCGATGTGTTCCGGCGTGTTCGTGCTGGCAGCGACCGGCCTGCTCGACGGGCGGCGGGCGACCAGCCATTGGCGCTATGCCGACGTGATCCGCCAGCGCTGGCCGCAGATCGAATTCGATGCCGACGTGCTCTATGTCGACGAGGGCGACGTGCTGACCTCGGCCGGCAGTGCGGCGGGCCTGGATCTGGCGCTCTACGTGGTGCGGCGCGACTTCGGTCCGGAAGCGGCGAACAAGGTCGCGCGGCGGCTGGTGCTGCCGGCCCATCGCAACGGCGGCCAGCGGCAATATGTCGAGCGCCCAGTGCCGGCGCGCGAGGGGGCGCGGCTGTCGGACCTGATCGCCGACATGCGCGCCCGGCTCGACCATCCGTTCACGGTCGGCGAGTTGGCCGGATTGGCGGCGATGAGCGAGCGAACATTCAACCGGCGCTTCCTCGAGACGACGGGCGAGACGCCGGCGGCATGGCTGGCCGCCGCCCGGGTCGATCGCGCGCGCGAACTACTCGAATCCCGGGACATTCCGATCGACGAGCTGGCCGAATTGAGCGGGTTCGGCAGCGCCGCGACCTTGCGCCATCATTTCCGGCGCCGATTGAACATCAGCCCGACCGATTACCGCGCTTCGTTCGGACGGCCCGGCTCGCCGGGTTGACGTGCCCGGTCTATTCCCCTACCCGTCGAACCGGGCGGCGGCGATTATTTCCTCTTTCCCGTCGTAACCACGCTGCGCATGATCGGGTGCGGGATCGTCGAGCCAACCCGAGGGTGATCGTTCAATGCTCATAGTCCGCCGTCTGCTTCGTCTGGCCCTTCGCCGGTGGGCCGATCTGACCAACGTGGCGAAGCTGGTCGGTTCCCTCAGTGCGATCATCGGCTTCGCGACGGCGAGCATCACCGGCTACAACGCGATCGACAACTATTTCGGGCACCGGAGCGAGGCACGAGCCGCCGTCGCGGCGGCGGATCGCCAATTGTCCGCTGGCGAATACCACCAAGCCTGGCAGGCCAATGCCGCAGCGCTCAAGATCGACCCGTCGAACAAGGCGGCCAAGCGTCAGCAGGTCGCCATCGCCTTGCGCTGGCTCGAAGACCTGCAACCAGATCCCATCGCCAACCATCAGTCGTTCGCCGAGGCCGTCGATCCGTTGGAACAGGTTCTGGTCTGGAACGAGACCGGTGCCCAGGGTGCCGCCTTGGCCGATCTGCAGGCGCACATCGGCTGGGCGCACTTCCTGCGCAGCCGTGACGGCAGCGCCCCCGTCGACATCGACCAGGAATACGATCATGCGCTGCGCGCCGATCCGCAGAACATGTACGGCCACCTGTACCGGGGCTACTGGACGGTGTGGCAGCACCGTCCGCTGGCCGAGGCGCGCGGCGATCTGGATGCCGCCTTTGCCAGCGGCGTCGATCCGGCTTATTCCGACCGGGTCATCATTGCCGGCCTGTTCACGTCGGCAGACGACGGCAACAGGACTGCGCCGGTCGACTATGCGAACCGTATCCGCAAGGCCGGACGCGACGTCACCGGGCACTGGGGGCGGGCCGATATCCTGAAGATCTATGAAATGGGCCTGACCGACATGGATTTTCTGGACCAGGTGGTGGCAACCATCCCGTTGGACGAGCATCCGGCCCTGCTCGACTGGATACTGGGCGGGCGCCTCGATGCCGACCGCCGTCCCAATGCGGACGTGATCAAGGCCTATATTCTCGAGCGGCAAGGCAAGACCGCCGAGGCGTCGCAAGCGTATCGGCAAGTCCTGGCACGGGCACCGTCCGACCGTTACGAGGCCGGTACTTTCGCAAGCCAGAGGCTGAAACGGCTCAACCCGGGAAAGCCCGCCAAGTAGGACCTGTCGGCAGCGATCGGCGTAGCGGCATCCTCAACGGTAGCGGCGTTCCAGCTCGTCGTATTTCGGCTTGTCGACCGCACGCTGCCGCACGTCGAACCCGGCCAACCGATCGGCGACCGAGGCCAGCGAGCCCTCGCGCTTCAGCGCATCGAGCACGTCGTGCGAGGCTTTCAGCGCCGCTTGCAGCGACGCGTTGGCATAGAGCACGCAGCCGAAGCCCAGTTCGGCGAATTGCGCCTGGCCCAGCTCCGGGGTCAGGCCGCCGAACACGATGTTGGCGACCTGCGGGACGGGCAGGGCCCTGGCGATCTGGGCCAACTCGTCGGCCGAGGTTGGCGCCTCGACGAAGGTCACGTCGGCCCCGGCCTCGATCATGGCGCCGGCCCGGTCGATCGCGGCCTGCAGGCCCAGGATCGCGCGCGCGTCGGTGCGGGCGACGATCTGCAGGTCGCCGTCGCGCCGCGTGTCGACGGCCGCCTTGACCTTGGCGACCATCTCCTCCAGCGGCACGACTTCCTTGCCGGCGAAATGGCCGCATTTCTTCGGAAACACCTGGTCCTCGATCTGCAGCCCGGCAGCACCGGCGCGCTCCAGCACCTTGACCGTGCGCACCATGTTGACCGCGTTGCCGAAGCCGGTGTCCGCATCGACCAGCAGCGGCAGCGCCACGGCATCGGCGATTGCCGCCACATGATTGGCGATCTCCGTCAAGGTGGTCAGGCCGATGTCCGGCGCGCCCAGGTACATGTTGGCGACGCCGGCACCGGTGACATACACCGCCTCGTAGCCCAGATCCTCGATGACGCGGGCGAACAGGCCGTTCGCCGCCCCGGCCAGGATGGTCGCCTGGCGTTTGGCGAGGATGGATTTGAGCGCTGTCGTCGGCTTGGTCATGATCGTTCTCTCGCTAGCTATTCCGCGGCCTCGGCGGCCGGATCGCGGAAGCGCGTGCGCAGCGCGTCCCAATCATCCGCGCCGAACCGCCGGAAGCCGTCCTTCACGTCACTGTCGAACAGTGGGGTCGGATGGCGGTGATGTTCCTTCAATGAGGCGAGGGCGGCATCGCAGGCGCCATAGACCGTCTTCAGCAACATGCCCGGCAGGATCGTCAGGCGATAGCCCATCGCCTGTGCGTCGCGCATGTCGACTTGCGGGGTCTTGCCGCGCCAGACCGCGTTCAGCAGGCACGGCCCCTTCACCTGCTGCGGCACGAGGCGCACTTCCTCGATCGACTGCGGGCTTTCGACGAAGCCGATGTCGGCGCCGGCTTCGAGGGCGGCGTTGACGCGCTTGACCGCCTCGTCGAAGCCGGCGACCGAGCGCGCGTCCGAGCGGGCGATGATGACGAAGTCCGGATCGCGGCGCGTCGCGACGGCGGCGCGGATCTTCGCCACGTAATCTTCGATCGAGATCAACTCCTTGCCTTCGAGGTGGCCGCAGCGTTTCGGCGAGACCTGGTCCTCGATATGGATGCCGGCGGTGCCGGCGCGCTCATGCTCCTGCACGGTGCGCACGACGTTCAGCTCGTTGCCGTAGCCGGTGTCACCGTCGGCGATCAGCGGCAGCTTCATGGCCGCCGTCATCCGCGCCGCATTGCCGACCATCTCGGTCATGGTCAGCAACCCATAGTCCGGCAGCCCGAACGACGCGGCCGTGCCGGCGCCGGTCATGTAGGCGGCCGAATAGCCGGCCTGCTCGATCAGGCGCGCGGTGATGCCGTCATAGGCGCCGGGGGCGATCAGCATGTCCGGGCCGGCGAGAAGCTGCCGCAGGCGTGTCGTCGTTCTCATGAGGACTTCTCCTTCAGGCCTTGCGATGGGTGAACCGGCGGCTGAGCCGCAGCATCGCCATGTTCGCCCCGATGGCGATGATGACGATCAGCAGGACGACCGCGGTCGACAGCGGGATGTTGTGCTGGGCCATGCCGCTGACCAGCAGAAAGCCCAGGCCGCGCTGGGAGGAAAACATCTCGCCGATCAGCACGCCCAGCAGGCTCAGGGAAAAGCTGAGCCGCAGGCCGCTGATGATGTCGGGCAGGCAGGCCGGCACCAGGATCCAGGCCATGGTCTTGCCGGGCGGCAGCCGCAGCACCCGTGCCGTCCGCAGCAAGGTCGCCGGCAGGTTGCGCACGGCGCCCAGGGTCAGGAGCGTGATCGGCACCAGCCCGTGCATGACGCCGAACGCGACCTTGGCCGAGGTGCCGAGACCGAAGATCAGCAGGACGACCGGATAGAGCGTCACCTTGGGAATGGTGTAGAAGCCGGCCAGCACCGGCTCGGCCACGTCGCCGGCGAAGCGGCGCAGGCCGAACACCAGGCCCAGCCCAAGTCCCAGGACTGCCGAAATCGCGAAGGCCATCAGGAACGCCGCCATGGTCGCCGCCACATGGCCCCAAAAGCCCGACTGTGTCATGAGGTCGGCCAGGTAGAGGAACGTCTGCAGCGGCGGCGAGACCGCGACGCCCTGGGTCCAGCTGCCGACCGCCTGCCACAGGCCCAGCATCAGCAGCAGCAATATCAGGGAATCCAATGCTTTGGTGCCGCGACGCGCGCGCTGCGGCGGGGGGCTTTCCAGCGCCATGTCGCTCATCGGCCGGCCCGACGGCGCGCCAGCCGGCCCTCCCAGCTGTACAGGCAGCCGTTGGCGACGACGGCGACCAGCAGCACGAACAGCATCAGCCCGTACATGGCGCGATTGTCGAAGCTCTGGTAGGCGAAGGAGATGGCATAGCCGAGGCCGGTGGCCGACAGCAGGAACTCGCCGGCGATGACGCCGATCAGCGCGTAGCTGAGCGCCAGCTTGAAGCCGGTGAACAGGCGCGGCAGCGCCGCCGGCAGCACGATCCAGCAGAAAGTGCGTCCGGGCCCCAGCCGCTGGGCACGCGCCAGCTTCAAGAGCACGCGCGGCACCCCGTCCAGGCCGGCGAGCGTGCTCATCATCACGGCCGGCGTCGCCGACAGTACGCCCAGCACGACCAGCGGCGTCTTGCCGAGCGCGAACAGCGCCACCAGCAGCGGATAGAAGATGAAGGTCGGCACGGAATAGTAGGAAGCCAGCAGCGGATCCACCACGTCGCGCAGGCGCGAGGAGCGATGGAGCAGCGCGCCGCTGGCCGTGCCCAAGGCCACCGCCAGCACGAAGGCGGTCGCGATGGTCGAAAAGGTCTGGATCATGTTGTCGTCGAGGTCGCCGGAGCCGACATGCTCGATCATCGAGGCGACCATGTCGCTGGGCGGAATGACCGTCAGCGGGTTGATGACGCCGATGCGGCACAGGATTTCGAGCAGGAGGACGCAGCCGGCCAGCACGGCAACCCGCACGGCGAGGACGGCGCGCCCCCGGGTCACGCCACCCGTCCTAAGGTCTTCATCGATTCCTCACGCAGCGACAGCCACAGCCGCGAGGTCAGCGCGCCGAAATTCGGGTCGGACACGATGCGGCTGTCGCGTTCGCGCGGCCAGCCGGTTTCGACCAGGTCGATGAAGCGCCCGGGCCTGGCGCTGATCACGCCGACCCGGTCGGACAGCACCGCCGCCTCGTCGAGCGCGTGGGTGATCAGCAGCACGGTGGCGCCCGTTTCGCGCCATAGGCGCAGCAGCTCGTCGCCCATCAGCAGCCGGGTCTGCTGGTCGAGCGCCCCGAACGGCTCGTCCAGCAGGATCAGGCGCGGCCGCAGCACCAGTGTGCGGGCGATGCAGACGCGCTGGCGCATGCCGCCCGACAGCTGCGCCGGGTAGTGATCGGCGAATTGCGCCAGGCCCATGAAGGCGATGGCATGGTCGACCCGCTCGTCGATCTCCCGTTGCGGCAGGATCGACATGCGCAGGCCGAACGCGATGTTCTGGCGCACGGTGAGCCAAGCCAGGCTGGCATCCTCCTGGAACACCACGCCGATGCCGTCGGGCACCTCGCCGTGCAGTTCCTTGCCTTCGAAGCTGACCGTGCCGCTGGTCGGGCTGGCGAGGCCGCACAGCACGTCGAGCAGGGTCGACTTGCCGCAACCGGAGGGACCCACCACCGAGAAGAATTCGCCGCGCGCCAGGTCCAGGTCGATCGGACCCAGCGCATGGACCGGGGGCGGCCCTTCATAGCGCCGCACCACCCCCCGCATCACGACATGCGGCGTGTCGCTCATTTGGACGCCCGCAGGTCCGTCGGCAGGAACGCCGTATCCACGTATTTCGGCCAGTCGACCTTGTCCTTCAGCTGCCCGGTGATCTGCAGCCCCTCGACCATATGGTCCATCGCCTCGTAGTCGAGGCCGCCGTCGCTCCAGTAGTTCTCCTTGACCAGTTCCTTCATATGAGTGCGGAACAGGTCCTTGTTCGGATTGTTGTAGGCCTTGGCGGTGATGTCGGCCGCCTCGTCCGGATGCTCGCGGGTATAGACGAGACCGGCCCTGCGGCCCGCAATCAGCGCCTTGATGGCATCGGGATGGGCCTTGGCATACTCGGTGGTCGTTACCAGCACCGTCTGCATCATCTTGGGCGACATGACGTCCCGGACGTAGAACAGCGGGCGGGAGATTTCCTTGTTTTGCGCGTAGATCAGCTCGTCGGAAAAGCCGGCATCGACGGCGCCGCTGGTCACGGCCGAAAGGTTGGCACCCAGGTCGCCGGCCGGCACCAGTTTCACCTGGCTCTGGGTCATGCCGTTGGCCTTCAAGGCCATCAGGATGATCATGTTGCTGACCGAGGCCGGCGAGGTATAGGCGATCTGCTTGCCGACCAGGTCCTTGATGCTCTTCAGCGGCGAATCCTTCTTTACCAGCCACACCTGATCAGCGACGCTCTGGGTGCCGGCGCCGACGATGACCAGCGGCTGCCCGGCATTGACCGCCTGCACCGCGGCCGCGAGCGAGACTTCGCCGAACGGAATGTCGCCGGCAAGCGTGTTGCGGATCGCCGTGCCGCCGCCGGCGGCGGTCAGGATGCCGGTGACGTCGATGCCCCTTTCCTTGAAGAAGCCCTTGTCCATGGCGACCGCGTAGGGCACGCCGTAGAACTGGCCGCCCCAGTGAGTCACGGTGATGGTTTCGGCCTGGGCCATTGGCACATGCGCCGTGATCAGACTGGCGGCCAGCCCCAGGGCGAGGCCGAACCGCGTTACCATCGTTCCCTTGAACATCCTGTTCCTCCCCTTCGTCGGGCGTCCGATTGAGTTTCGGTTCGCCTCGTTCAGCAGATCTTCAATCGTGTGCGATCGCGGTCCTCGCGGGGGTGCCGCTCTCGGCGACGGCGATCGCCTCCAGGCTGCGCCCGTTGGTCTCGATCTTGTAGAACCAGGCGAGCAGGGCCAGCACGACGAGCGCTGCCGAGATGCCGCTGACGACGAACGAGACGCCGCCCGCGTTGAACAGTTCGACGACGCCGAATGGCACGAAGATGGTCGTGATGCGCCCGACCGTGCTGGCGATGCCGTTGCCGCGCATGCGGACCGAGGTCGGGAACAACTCCGGCACGTAACCGGCAACGATGACCGCGACCATGAAATAGATCAGCGAGAACATCAGGAAGCCGAACAGGATGGCGAATTCCTGCGATGGCGCATTGGCGAAGGCCGGGCCGCAGATTGCCGCCAGCAGGGCCGCGATGATGATCGAGGGCCGCCGGCCGATGCGGTCGGTCAACAGCCAGCCGATCGCGGCGCCGGTCGGCCCGCCGAACGACATCAGCACGGTCTGGCCCAGCGACCGGTTGATCGCCATGCCATGCTGGACCAGGAACGTGGGCACCCACGCGACGAAACCGTAGATCGCGATGCCCAGCACGATCTGCATGATCGATCCGACGATCGCCGGCTTGACGAAAGCGGGGCTGGTCAGGCTGATCCGCTCCGCCTCGGCCTCGCGCACGAAGGCCGGCGCCGCGTCGACCGGGATGCCGGCCTCGACCTCGACCTGGCGGACGATCGCGTCCGCTTCGGCGATCCGGCCTTTGGCCTCCAGCCAGCGCGGCGATTCCGGCATGGCCTTGCGCAGCCACAGCACGAAGAACGCGCCCAGCCCGGCGATGACGAACATCGGGCGCCAGCCGAAGGCGGGGATGACGAGCCAGCTGATCAGGGTCGAGGCGAACAGGCCGAAGTTGGTGACCAGCGACAGCAGCGCCGCCCAGCGCCCGCGATGGACCGGCGGCATGAACTCCAGCATGGTCGCATAGCCGATCACGATCTCCGCGCCCAGGCCGATGCCGGTGACGAAGCGCGCGCCGATCAGCCAATCCATGTCCGGGGCGGCGGCACAGGCGAGCGAGGCGATGCCGAAGATGCCCAGGTTGAACTGATAGGTGAAGCGCCGGCCATAGCGGTCGCCCAACCAACCGGCGCCGGCCGCCCCGATGACCATGCCGATGAAGGTGGCCGAGATGAAACGTGCGTTCAGCGGAATACTGGACCAGCCGTTATGCACCAGTTCGCCCAGCACCGAGCCCGCCAGGTAGATGTCGAAGCTGTCGAAGAACATGCCGGCGCCGATCAGCCACAGCAGGCGGCGATGGAACGGCAGGACCGGAAGCCGATCGAGCCGCTGGGCGATGGAGCCGCGCATCGGCATCACTCCTTATGGCGGTCGGCAAGGCCGTGGCGCTGCTCGAAGGCATGCACAGCCGGAAAGCCCATCAGATCGTTCATTTCCGAGAACGGCAGCATCGGCACCTCGGCGCCCGTGCCGATGCCGGCGCTCTTCAAGTGGCGGTAGCAGCTTTGCAGCGCGCCGGCGGCGGTCAGGAAGCCGCTGCCGGGATAGAGCGCGATCTTGAAGCCCATGCCGGCCAGCTCATCGGTCGAGAGGTAGGGTGTTCGCCCGCCCTCGACCATGTTGGCCAGCAGCGGCACGCCCTTGAACGTCTCGGCGACGCGGCGCAACTCCTCCAGGCTTTCCGGGCTCTCGACGAACAGCACGTCGGCCCCGGCCTCGAGAAAGCCCTCGGCCCGGCGCAGGGCCGAATCCAGCCCCTCGGCATAGCGCGCGTCGGTGCGGGCGACGATCAGGAAGTCGCGGCTCGGCCGGGCGTCCACGGCGACGCGGATCTTGGCGATGGCGTCCTCGGCCGGAATGACCCGGCGGAATTCGGTATGGCCGCATTTCTTCGGGAATTCCTGGTCTTCCAACTGGATGCCCGAGGCGCCGGCGGCGGCATAGCCGCGCACGGTGCGGTCGACGTTCAGCAACCCGCCATAGCCGGTGTCGCCATCGGCGATGAACGGCAGGCTGCTGGCGCCGGCGATGCAGCGCACCCGGTCCAGCATCTCGGTGAAGGTCGCAGTCCCGGCATCGGCCACGCCCAGCGCCGAGGCGACGACGCCATAGCCGGTCATGTAGAGCGCGTCGAAGCCGCAGCGGGCGGCCATGCGGGCGGAAATCCCGTCATAGACGCCGGGCAGGGTCAGGCAGCCGTCCTGTTCGAGCAAGGCGCGCAGCTTCTTCGGTTCGGCCAAGGGTTCCTCCGTCGTTCGTTCAAGGCACGCTCGGTGCCGCCCAGGGGCGGGCCTGCCGATCCTGCGCACAGAATCTTTCGATCTCGACCGACTGGCCGAACGTCAAGTCGATGTCGTCCCAGCCATTCAGCAACTGCTTCTTCCACACCGGGTCGATGGTGAAGGGCACCACCAGATTGCCGGCCACGATGGTCTGGCTTTCCAGGTCGACGGTCACCGGGCGCTCTGCGACCATGGCACCAGCCGAGAGCAAGCGCTCGGCATCCTCCTCGGTGACCTGGGCCGGCAGCAGGCCGTTCTTGACGGCGTTCGAGGCGAAGATGTCGCCGAAGCTGGGTGCGATCACGGTGCGGATGCCGAAATCGGCCAGCGCATAGACCGCGGCCTCCCGCGAGGAGCCACAGCCGAAATTGCGCCGGGCGACGATGACCTCGCAACGGGCATGGGCGGGATCGTTCAGCGGGAAGTCGCGCTTCGTCCCGTCGGCCTCGACGCGCAGGTCGTGGAACAGGAAGGCGCCATAGCCTTCGGAACGCGGCCGGCGCATGAAGCGGGCCGGGATCAACTGGTCCGTGTCGATGTTGGGGATCGGCAGCGGACAGGCCGGCGCGGTCAGGTCCTTGAACGGGCGCATGGGATCCTCACTCCGCCTGCAGGCGGCGGACGTCGGTCAGGTGGCCGGTCACCGCCGCCGCCGCCGCCATGGTCGGCGACATCAGGTGCGTTCGGCTGCCCGGCCCCTGCCGGCCCTTGAAATTCCGGTTGGTGGTCGACGCGCAGCGCTCGCCGGCGGGCACCGTGTCGCCGTTCATGCCGACGCACATGGAACAGCCGGATTCACCCCATTCCAGCCCCGCGTCGCGGAAGATCCGGTCGAGCCCTTCCTCCTCGGCTTGGCGCTTGATGTTGGCCGATCCGGCCGACACCAGTCCCGGCACGCGCGACCGCCGGCCGTTGAGGATCGAGGCGGCGGCGCGCAGGTCCTCGATGCGGCTGTTGGTGCAGGATCCGATGAACACCCGGTCGATGCGGATGTCGCTGATCGGCTGGCCCGGCCGCAGGTCCATGTAGCGCAGCGCCTCGCGCATCGCCTGCGCCTTGTTCGCGTCGGCGACCTGGTCGGGATCGGGGATGGCGGACGTGATCGCAGCCGCCTGTTCCGGCGTGGTGCCCCAGGTCACCGTCGGCGCGATGGCCGCGGCATCGAGCGTCACTTCGCGATCGAAACGCGCGTCCGCGTCGGTCTGCAGGTGCCGCCAATCCTCGACCGCTTGCTCGAAGGCGTCACCTTTCGGCACGAACGGCCGACCGCGCAGGAAGGCGTAGGTCGTCTCGTCGGGCGCGATCATGCCCAACCGCCCGCCGGCCTCGATCGACAGGTTGCACAGGGTCATGCGGCCTTCCATCGACAGCGCGCGGATGGCACTGCCGGCATATTCGATGGCATGACCCTGGGCGCCGTCCGCGCCGATCGTCGCGATGATGGTCAGCGCGATATCCTTGGCGCCGATGCCGGGCGGCAGGGTGCCCTCGACCGAAATGCGCATGCGCTTCGGCCGCTTCTGCCACAGGGTCTGGGTCATCAGCACATGGGCCACTTCCGAGGCCCCGATGCCGAACGCATAGGCGCCGAACGCACCATGGGTCGAAGTGTGGCTGTCGCCGCAGACCAGCAGGACGCCCGGCACGGTCAGGCCCTGCTCCGGCATGGCGACATGGACGATGCCCTGGCGCGGGTCGAACTGGCCGAACGACAGGAAGCCATAATCGCGGGCGTTGCGCGCGAGCTGCTCGATCATGCCGGCCGCCTCGGGGTTGGCGGCGGTGCTGGCGGCGCGCGTCGGCACGTAATGGTCGGCGATGCCGAATGTCAGGTCCGGCCGCGCCAGCCTGGCGCCGCGATCCTTCAGTTGGTTGAAGGCGTGGAACGAGCCCTCGTGCAGGATATGCCGGTCGATGAACAGCAGGGTCTGGCCATCTTCCCGCATGGCGACGGCATGGGTGTTCCAGAGCTTGTCGATGAGGGTCGCCGGGACGCGTTCCGTCATGTCGCTATCGCTCCCTAGGCTCGTCGCGATGCCTTGTGGCATCTTTGGATTGTCTGGCTGACGTGCTGGATTTGTATTATGGACTATACATCTGCAGGTCCTATGCGCAAGGGGGTTGTATGGCGGGGTTCGAGCCATCGAAGACGCAGCTGGTCTATCTGGCGCTGCGCGACCGGATCGCCAATGGCCGCCTGGATTCCCAGGGGGCGCTGCCGGGCGAACAGGCGCTCGCGGTCCAGCATGGCGTCTCGCGTGTGACGGTTCGCCGCGCGCTGGCCGAGCTGGAGAAGGAAGGCCTGATCACTCGTCGCCAGGGCGCCGGCACCTTCGTGGTCGAAGGGGGCGCCAAGCCGATCGTGGCCGACCTGTCGAACGTGCTGGCGAACATCGTCGCGATGGGGCGGGAGACCGCGGTCCGGCTGCTGGAGTTCGCCTATCGCGATCCGCCTGCCGCCATCGCCCAGGCCTTGAAGCTCGCTTCCGGGGAAAAGACCCAGTTTTCCGTGCGCGTCCGCCTGATCGACAGCCAGCCCTTCGCCCATCTGACGACCGATGTGCCGGAGCGGATCGGCGTCACCTATACCGAGGCGGATCTCGCGACCCGCCCATTGCTGGCCCTGCTGGAGCGGTCGGGCGTCCAGATCGAGCGCGCGACGCAGGAAATCACCGCCGTGCTGGCCTCACCCGAAATCGCGGCGGCACTCGACGTCGACGTGGGCTCGGCACTGATCGGCATGAAACGAACCGTCTTCGCCTCGGACGGCAGCGGCGTCGAGCATTTGAGCGCGCTCTACCGGCCGGACCGCTACGCCCTGCACATGGACATGGTCCGCACCGGCGATGTTCCGGAGCGGCGCTGGTCGACCGTGCTGTCGCCGGGCAGCCGCCGGAACTCCCGCCGGTCGGCCGGTCGACCGCGGAGCTGATTTCCCAGCGATCGGTGCGCGAGAAAATGCAATTTTGAAATGTGAGATAAATTTGATAAACAGAAATAATTAGTGTTTTCTTGATTGGCGCCCATTGGACGAGATCGACCGCCGTCTCCTCGATATCCTGCAGACCGATGCCAGCCTGTCCGTTGCCCAGATGGCCGAGCGGGTCGGCCTGTCGCCGACGCCCTGCTGGAAGCGGATTCAAAAGCTGGAGAGCACGGGCGTCATCCGCCGCCGGGTGGCGGTGCTCGATCCCAAGCGGATCGGCATGGGCCTCAGCGTCTTCATTGCCATCGAAGCCGGGGATCATACCCCCGAATGGCTGCAGCGCTTCTCCGAGGCCGTGGTGGCGATGCCCGAGGTGATGGAACTGTGCCGCATGGCCGGCGAGGTCGACTACATGCTGCGCGTCGTCGTGGCCGACATGGCGGAGTTCGACGCGTTCTACAAACGCCTGATCCAGGCGGCCCCGCTGAAGAACGTCACCTCGCTGTTCGCGATGGAGCAGTTGAAGCTGACCACCGCCTATCCGCTGCACGGCACCGTGTTCCGCGACCGGCGCGAGGAATGAGGCGGAGCGGCCGGAAGCCCCTCCGCCCTCCCGTCATACCGGACGATCGCCCTTGACCGTCACGCGGAAGCCCGATCGGGTCTGGGGGTAATAGTCCCAGATCGCCAGATGCTGGGTGAAGCGATTGTCCCAGACCGCCACGGATCCCGCCTGCCATTGGAAACGCGTTTGGAAGTCCGGCTTGGCGGCATGCTCGGTCAAAAAGGTCAGCAAGGCCTTGGCTTCGCGATCCGGCAGCCCGTTGATGCGCGTGGTGAAGCCGGCATTGACGAACAGGGCTTTGCGCCCGGTCCCGGGATGGGTGCGCACGACCGGGTGGATGGCGCTCGGATAGGCCTTGCCGGTCTCCGGAATGCCGCGCTTGGCATTGGAGGAACGATAGGACGGTCCGCCGTCGTGCAGCGCGGTCAGCCCGTCCAGATAGGTCTTCAGCCGGGGCGACAGCGCGTCGTAGGCGGCATATTGGCTGGCGAAGATCGTGTCGCCGCCGATGTCGGGCACGGTCTTCAGGTGCAGGATGCTGGCATAGGACGGTTCTTCGTTGCACGACACGTCGGAATGCCAGCGCTCGCCGTTGATCAGTTTCGAATTCTGGTCCGTATGGATCGGCAGGATCTCCGGATGCCCTTCGGGGCCCGGGGTGTTGGGATGGATCGCCAACTCACCGAAGTGCCGGCCGAACTGCTTCGCGCGGTCATAGTCGAGATCCTGATCGCGAAAGAACAGCACGAGATGGGTTTCCAGCGCGTCGTGCAGTTCCGCGACCTGGCGGTTGGTCAGGGTCTGCGACAGGTCGATGCCGCCGACCAGCGCACCGATATGGGGCGAGACCGGCTTTACCTGAATGGTTTCGTAGCTCATGGCGAGGTCCTTCGTTTACGGGGAAACCGCGATCAGGCGGCGGTGGCGATGTCGCGGAGCGGTTGGCGGACGCCCAGGGTGTCGAGGATTTCGTCGCGCAGGCGCAGGAAGGCCGGGGCGGAGCGGTCGCGCTGCCCGTCCAGCTCGACCTCGACGATGCGCGCGATGCGGCCGGGATCCGGCTGCAGCACGATGATGCGATCGGCCAGGAACACGGCCTCGTCGACGTCGTGGGTCACGAGCACCGCCGTCGTGCCCTCGTGCCGCACGATGCGCGCCAGCTCGTCCTGCAACCGCAGGCGCGTCAGCGCGTCGAGCGCGCCCAGCGGCTCGTCCAGCAGCAGGAAGCGCGGCCGGTTGACCAGGGCGCGGGCGATCGCCACCCGCTGCGCCATGCCGCCGGACAATTGGGCGGGCCAGGCGCGGGCGAAGCTCTCGAGCCCGACCAGCTTCAGTTGCTCGGCGACCAGGCGCCGCCGTTCGGCCGCCGGCAGGCCGCTGCGGCGCAGGGCGGCCGCCACATTGTCCTCGGCAGTCAGCCACGGCAGCAGTCGATGGTCCTGGAACACGATGCCGCGATCGAGGTCCGGCTTTACGACCCGACGTCCGTCGAGCCGAACCTCGCCCTGATAATCCGTGTCGAGGCCCAGGATCAGCCGCAGCAGGGTCGACTTGCCGCAGCCGGACGCGCCGACGATGGCGACGAACTCGCCGGTACGGACGGAAAAGGAAATGTCGCGCAGCGCCTCGACCTGCCGGCCGGCGACATCGAAGATCTTGCCGACCTGATCGATTTCCAGCGCCGGTGTCAGGCTGATTTCGTCCAATCGGGCAGGACGGTTCCGCAGGGTCTGGGTCATCGGTTTCTCCATCGTATCGATCGTCGTTCGAGTGCCGCCGCGAGCTGGCTGAACGCGAGGCCGAGGATCGCCAGCACCGTCAATGCGACGATCATCAGGTCGACCTCGAACTTGTCGCGGCCCTCGTTGAGCCGCCCGGCCAGGCCCGGCGCGATGTCGAGGAACAGCTCGGCGCCGACGGTCGCGAGCCAGGCGTAGATCAACGCGCTGCGCAGCCCGGTCAGGATTGCCGGCAAGGCGCCGGGCAGGGCCACGAGCCGCAGGTGGTCGAGCCGGCCGAGCGTCAGCGCGCGGGACAATTCCCGATAGGGTGCGGGAATGGCGGCGGCACCGCGCCAGGCGTTGACCGCGGACGGGGCGAAGGCGGTCATGGCGATGAACGCGACCTTCCCGGCCTCGCCGCCGCCGAACCACATGGACAGGAGCGGCACCCAGGCGAACAGTGCCACCTGGCGATAGGCCAGGAAGATCGGTCCCAGCAGGCGTTCGGCCATGCGCGACAGGCCGAGCAGCAGCCCGAAGGCGAGGCCGGCCGGCGCGCCGATCGCGAAACCGGCGAACGCACGCGACAGGCTGGCCAGCGCGTCCGCCTGGAACGTGCCGCCTTCGAGCTCGGATCGGAACCGCGCCAGAACGTCGGACGGCGGCGGCAGGATATAGGGGGCGACCAGGTGGGCGGCGGCGGCCGCTTGCCAGATCCCGATCAGCAGTAACGGCACCATCAGGCCCAGCAGGACCGGGCGGAGGGTCGACGGCAGCGTGATGCGTCGCGCCGGTCGGATGGGGACGAGGGTGACCTCGCTCATGCTGCATGCGCCTGCCAGCGCAGCAGCCGCCGTTCGACCAGGGCGAGCGCGCCGTTCACCGCCAGCCCGACGATGCCCAGCACCAGCACCATGGCCAACACCAGGTCGAGCTGGAACAATTGGCGGCCGAGCGCGATCAGGTAACCCAGGCCCTCGGACGAGGCGAACAGCTCGGCCGCCACCAGGGTCTGCCAGGCATTGGCCAGGCCTTCGCGCAGGCCGGTGAAGATCGCCGGCACGGCAGCGGGAAAGACGATGCGCGATACGAGATCCCAGCGATCGAAGGTCAGCGCGCGGCCCAGTTCGCGCAGCGGTTCCGGCACGTCGCGGATGCCCTGGGCCACGCCCAGCACGACCGGCACGAAGCTCGCCCACGCGATGACCGTCACCTTCATGGCTTCGTCGATGCCCACGGCCAGGATGACCAGCGGGATCCAGGCGAGGAGCGGGACCTGGGCCAGCAGCAGGAACACGGGGTCGAACAGCTGCCGCAAGGTCCGCGACAGGCCGATCGCGCCCCCGAACCCGAGACCGGCGACGGCGCCCAGCGCGAAACCCTCGCCGACGCGCTGCAGGCTGATCAGCGTGTCGGTCCACAGATCGCCGCTGGCGGCGGTCTCGGTCAGCGCGTCCCAGACCGCGACCGGCGCCGGCAGCAGCTGAGCGGGCAACCAACCCTCAGCGGCACTCAGCCGCCACAGGCCCAGCAGCAGGGCCGGCACCAGCAGGGCGGTGGCCAGACGGCTCATTTCGCGGCCGACCGCGTCTGCTCGACATCGCCCACTGCGGTCTTATGGCCCTCGGCATCGTATTTCGGCCAGAAATTCTCCAGGTTCTGCGCCTTGAGCGCCGCTTCCAGATATTTCGGCTCGAACCAGCTGTCGATGTCGACGTCCTTGCGGATCAGGCCATATTGCCGGACATGGGCCGCCTGGTCGCGGTAGCGGGCTTTCACGTATTCGTCGATCAGCGGCGACAGCCGGTTGGCCAGCCGCTCGTTCTCGAAATCCTCGGCAAAGGCCTGCGGCGGGTAGCCCGCCTTGGCCCAGAGGTCGAACACGGCGCTGCGGTGGGTCTCGTCGGCGCCGAACCGGGCCGCCTTGACGAAGGCATCGACCACGTGCTGCACCAGATCAGAGTGGGCCTGGTCGAACGCCTCGGTGACGAAGATCGCGGAGTGGCGCCCGAAATGCACCGCATCCGCCTTGGAATTATAGGGCAGTTCGACGATGCCGCGGTCGCGCAGGCCCAACAGCTCGATGCCGCCGAACGTGCCGTCGATCTCGCCGGCGTTGAGGGCGGCCAGCGCGCTGCCGATGTCGAGGTTGACGAATTTTGCGTTCCGCTCGCTCAGGCCGTGGGCGGCCAGGATCTTGTCGGCTGCCAGTTGCAGATTGGTGCCCTTGAATTCCGACAAGCGATGGTCGGCCAGATCCTCGACGCGCTTGATGCCGGAATTCGGCCGGACCGCGAGATAGATCGTGTCGCGGACCTTGTCTGTCAGGATGAAGCGCGTCTTCAGCCCGTTGGCGCGCCCGATCATCGACGGCAGGTCGCCCAGGCCGGCGGCGAAGTCAAGATGGCCGGCCGCGAGCGATTCGTTCAGTGCCGGCCCGGCGCCGCGGAAGAAGGTCCATTCGACCGTGACATCGGGATCGTGGGCGAACTCGTCCTCGATGAAATGGCCGGCATGGGCGACGGCGACGATGTCGCCGCTGGCGAACGGGCGGTTGTCGGCGCCGATGCCGGGATAGCCGATACGGATGGTCACGGGATCGGCCGCGGCGGGAACGGCAGCCAGCGCCGTTCCCATCACGAGACCCAGCACGGCGGCTCGCAGGGACGTCTTCATGGCCAAGGTCTTTCCGGTCAGTGGGTCGCCGCGGGCGGCTTCGCGGCCTTGCTGCGCGGGCGGCTGCGCCGGCCGTCGATCGCGACCGGCGCCACGCCGGCGACGGTCACCCGGCGCACGACGCGCGGCTCGTCGCCATAGTCGTTGACGGCGATATGCTGGGTCGCGCGATTGTCCCAGATCAGCACGTCGCCCGCCTGCCAGCGCCAGCGGAACGTGAAGTCGATGCGCGTGACGTGGGCCTGGAACAGGCGGATCAGCAGGTCCGACTGCTCCTGCGAATGGCCCAAGATCCGGCGGACGAAATTGCCGAGGATCAGCGAGCGCTTGCCCGTCTCGGGATGGACATGGACCAACGGATGCTCGGTCTCGTAGACGGTCGAGGTGAAGACCTTGTCATAGACCTCGCGGTCGGCGGCCGAGGCGGCGGGCCGCTCGGCGGCATAGTCGTAGAGATTGCTGTGCAGCGCCCACAGCTGGTCGGCGAGCGCCTGCAACTCCGGCGTCAGGCCGGCGTAGGCGGCCTCGGTATTGGTCCAGATCGTGTCGCCGCCCTGGGGCGGGACCACCACGCCGCGCAGGATGCTGATCGCCGGATAGTCATCGACGAACGTGACGTCGGTGTGCCAGCGATCGGCCCGGCCGCCGCCGCGCGTCGAATTGAGCTCGAGGATCGCCGTCTCCGGCCGGGACGGTTGGGTCGGATGTTCGACCAACGCGCCGAAGCCGCGGGCGAAATCCTGCTGGCCCTGGTCGTCCAGCTGATGCTGGCCGCGGAACGCCAGCACCTTGTAGCGCAGCAGCGCCTGGCGGATCGCCTCCTGGGTGTCGGCCGGCAGATCGCCCGACAGCGCCACGCCGCGGATTTCCGCACCGATCTTGCCGGCGATCGGATGGATGGCGATGTCGTCCCCAAGATCCGCACGATGGTTGGTATTCACGACTTCAGGATTGATCGAGAATTGCGACATGGAGATTCCCTCGGCTGGAAATGGGGAAATGAAGTCGAGACTCAGCGTTCGCCAGAAAATAGGCGGAGACTTCGCGTCTATATCTTGGAAGAACCGGGGAGTATCATTGAGGTTCGTCGGTCTTCATTCGGGAAACGTTACAGAGCGTTCCCTCAGCGATCAATTTCAAAGAAGGCAGTGTTTAGAGACAATCCTTCCCCGCCGGCAAGCCGGCGGAGAATATTTTGCTGCGCTGAAATTTTGATCGGGAGTCGGACGAAGAAACGAGGACCCTCCGGGCACCA
>NZ_DASZBY010000096.1:0-42503 GCF_035943795.1 Aliidongia sp.
CGCATCGGCAAGCTGCTCGACTGTTTCTCGCCATCCGAGTGCGCTGCCTATCTCGCCAACTCAGGTTACGCTTCAATTTAAAACGAACACGCTCTAGGTCGCTACTCCGGCGCCTTCCAGCCTTCCGGATCGTCCAGGAACGACTTGATCGCCTGATATTGCGGCGGGGTGAAGCTGCCGCGTTCGTTGGCCAGTTCCAGCACGTCGCGCCAAGTGGTCAGCCCGTGTAGCTGTACGCCCTCGGCGGCAAGACTCGAGACGCTCGACGGGAAGATCCCGTAGTGGAACACGACGAAAGTATGGGCGATCTGGCCGCCGGCCGCGCGGATCGCGTTGATGAAGTTGATCTTGGAGGTGCCCTCGCTCGCCAGATCCTCGACCAGCAGGACGCGGGCGCCCTCCTTCATCTCGCCCTCGATCTGGGCCATCCGGCCGAAGCCCTTCGGCTTCTTGCGGATATAGAGCATCGGCAGCGACAGCCGCTCGCTGAGCCAGGCCGCGAAGGGGATGCCCGCGGTCTCGCCGCCGGCGATGGCGTCGAGCGACTCGTAGCCGATCCGGCGCGTGATCATCTCCGCTCCCAGGTCCATCAGCTTGGCGCGCGCCCGCGGGAACGAGATCAGCCGACGACAGTCGATATAGACCGGGCTCTTGCGGCCAGACGTGAAGGTGAAAGGCTCGTCCGGGCGGAAATGCACCGAATTGGTTTCGAGCAGGATGCTGGCGGCGGCAAGGGCCGCCTGCTTCTCGAAGCTGTCGCTCATCGATCGTTCCTTGGAAGGGATATTGCCGTGTTTCTAAGGGGTCGGGCGGCGCTCGGCAATGCTCGACGTGGATTGCCCACATATGCGGTTCGGTTGGCTGGACGCACACAAGATGTAGTGGTAATCAGGGAGCCTCCCTGTTGCCGAGGCCCCGTCCCATGCCGTTGAACGAAGACCAGCAGACCGAGATCGCGGCGCTCCGCCAGGCTTCGACCCCGACCCGCCGCGCAACCGTGCCGGCGCTGGAGGAGATCCTGTACGACGCGCTACCCGTGCTCGATCATGGCTTCGTCCGCGTCGTCGACTACATGGGCGACGATGCCGCGGTGGTGCAGGCGGCCCGCGTCTCTTATGGCCGCGGCACCAAGAAGGTCAGCGAGGACAAGGGGCTGATCCAGTATCTGATGCGCCACCGCCATTCGACCCCGTTCGAGATGTGCGAGATCAAGTTCCACGTGAAGCTGCCGATCTTCGTCGCCCGGCAATGGATCCGGCACCGGACCGCGAACGTGAACGAGATCTCGGCGCGCTATTCGATCCTCGACAACGAGTTCTACATCCCGGCGCCGGCGCAACTGGCCGCTCAATCGGCGGTCAACCGCCAGGGCCGGGGCAATACGCTGGAAGGCGACGATGCCAAGCGCGTCATGGCCCTGCTGCGCGAGGATGCGGAGCGCGCCTATGGTCATTATGCCGAGATGCTGAACGAGGACGAGACTGGCAAACCAGTCGATCCGTCGCGCGCCGGCCTCGCGCGCGAGCTGGCGCGCATGAACCTGTCGCTCAACTTCTATACCCAATGGTACTGGAAGACCGACCTGCATAATTTCATGAATTTCCTCAGCCTGCGCGCCGATCCGCATGCCCAGTACGAGATCCGGGTCTATGCCGACGCGATGCTGGGCGTGCTCGACCGCTGGTGCCCGGCCAGCGCCGAGGCGTTCCGGCAATACCGTATGGGCGGTGCCACCCTGTCGTCCGCCGGTTTGGCCGTCGTCCGCCGCCTGCTGGCCGGCGAGGCCGTGACCCAGGACCAATCCGGCATGGGCAAACGCGAATGGACCGAACTGCAGGCGACGCTGGGGCGCAACGCCTGAAACTCCGTCGCCATTGCGGTGCGGCCGACTTGCCGCTCGCGACTTTCCGTCATGGCCGGGCTTGACCCGGCCATCCACGGGGTCGGCCAACGCGGGTGCGCTGCCGGCGAATTTCCGCGTGGAGATGCGTGGATCCCCGGGTCAAGCCCGGGGATGACGAGAGAAGAAAACATCGCTCCTACGCAATCGTGATCTTCGGCGCTTGGCGCGGTGCGGTGCCCGAGATCTTTTCCCAGACCCGGGCGGCGATCTGCATATAGGCCTGGGACAGGGGCGAGGCGGGGTCCTCGACCACGATCGGGGTGCCGGCGTCCGAGGTCTCACGGATGCGGATGTCCAGCGGGATTTCGCCCAGGAATTCGGCGCCCAGCTTCTCGGCCTCCAGGCGGGCGCCGCCGTGGCTGAAGATCTCGGTGCGATGGCCGCAGTTCGGACAGCAGAAATAGCTCATGTTTTCGATCAGGCCCAGGACCGGCACCTCGACCTTGGCAAACATGTTGATGCCCTTGCGCGCGTCCAGCAGCGCGATGTCCTGGGGCGTCGACACGATGATGGCGCCGGCGAGAGGCACCTGCTGGGCCATGGTCAGCTGCGCGTCGCCGGTGCCGGGCGGCATGTCGACCAGCAAAATGTCGAGCTCGCCCCAGGCGACGTCGCGCAGCATCTGCTGCAGCGCGCCCATGACCATCGGGCCGCGCCAGATCGTCGCGGTATCCTCGGGCACCAGGAAGCCGATCGACATGCACAGGATGCCGTGGTTGCGCATCGGCTCCAGGATCTTGCCGTCGGGCGAGCGCGGCCGGCCGGTGATGCCCAGCATGCGCGGCTGCGACGGGCCGTAGACATCGGCGTCCAGCAATCCGACCTTGAGGCCCTGGGCGGCCAGCGCCACCGCGAGATTGGTCGTGGTGGTGGATTTGCCGACGCCGCCCTTGCCCGACGCGACGGCGACGATGGCGCGGGCACCCGGCACCAGCGAGCGGGGCGCAGGGCGCGGGGCGGCGGCACCATGGGCATGGCCGTGCCCGGCATGGTCATGGGCGGCCGCCTGCGGCTGGGGTGCACGGGCCGCTGTCAGCACCGCGCTGACCGACAGCACGCCTGGAATGGCCTCGACCGCGCGCTCCGCCGCCTTGCGCACGGACTCGAACGCGGCGGCGCGGGAGGGTGCGATCTCGATTGAGAACACCACGTTGCCGTCGCGGATGGCGATGCCGGAAACCATGCCCAGGCTGACCAGGTCGCGGCCGCGCTCCGGGTCCATGACCGCCTTCAATGCCGTCAAAACCTGCTGTTCGCCGAAACCTGACATCTAAATAACCTTTCCCATCGACACCACTTCCTGGATACGCCGTGCCAGCGCTTTGATATAAGGGCCGGATCGTCGGCCGCACAATCGGGTGCGTGTCGGGTATGTGCCCTTTCGGGCCCAGTCTTTCGAAGGTTTCTTTCAGACATGCCGTGGAATGGGCAAGGGGGCGGCGGTGGCGGCCCCTGGGGCGGTGGCGGCGGTCAGGGCCCCTGGGGGCGCGGACCTTCCGGCGGCGGCAAGGGCAATGGCCCGCAGCCGCCCAATCTCGACGAGTTGCTGCGGCGCGGTCAGGACCGTCTGCGCGGGCTGCTGCCGGGTGGCAACAACAGCGGCGGGCGGCTGGCACTCCTGGCCGTCCTGGTCGTGTTCGTGCTGTGGCTGGCGACCGGCATCTATCGGGTGAACCCCGACGAGGCGGGCGTCATCCTCCGCTTCGGGGCCTACTCGGAAACGACGCCGCCCGGCCTGCACTATCACCTGCCGTCGCCGATCGAGACCGTCGACAAGCCGAAGGTGACGCGCGTCAACCAGTTCGACATCGGCGGCGGCGCCGAGCTTGCCGTTCGCGGCAAGGCGCAGCCGGACGAGCTGCTGATGCTGACCGGCGACCAGAATATCGTCGCGGTCAATTTCTTCGTGCAGTGGATCATCGACAACCCGCAGGCCTATCTGTTCAACGTGCGCGATCCGGAGACGACGGTGAAGGCGGCGGCCGAGGCCGCGGTGCGCGAAGTGGTCGGCCAGACGCCGATCGCCAGCCTGTTGACCGACGGAAAGTTCAAGGCGGCTGCGGATGCGAAGGTCCTGCTGCAGGGCATTCTCGACAGCTACAATTCGGGCATCAAGGTGACCGAAGCCAACCTGCAGAGCATGAGCGCGCCCCGACCGGTGATCGATGCGTTCCTCGACGTGCAGAATGCGGCGACCGACCAGGCGCGCCTCAAGAACGAAGCCGAGGCCTATAGCAACAACATCGTGCCGGTGGCGCGCGGTGAAGCGGAACAGCAGATCCAGAATGCCGAAGCGTACCGCCAGGAAATCATCGCCCGGGCCCAGGGCGACGCGCAGCGCTTCCTGTCCGTGCTGGCCGCCTATCAGGCGAACAAGGACGTGACGGCCGAGCGGCTGTATCTGGAGACCATGGAAGGCGTGCTGAAGAACGCGAACAAGGTGCTGATCGACAAGTCGGCCCAGGGCGTCGTGCCGTACTTGCCGCTGCCCGGTCTCACAGACAAGCCTCAGGCGGCATTGCCGCCGAGCGCGCCCCAGCCGAAGTCGGGGGGCAAGCCATGAACCGCTCCATGATTGCCGGCGTCATCGTCGGCGCGATCGTCCTGATTCTGGTCGCCTTCAACGCGCTGTTCATCGTCGACCAGACCGCCCAGGCGCTCGTGATCCAGTTCGGCCGTCCGGTCCGCGAGGTTCGCGCGCCCGGGCTGCATGTCAAGGCACCCTGGCAGAATGCCGTATTCTATGATCGCCGGCTGCTCGACCTGGAGCCGGCACCGGAGAGCGTTACGCTGCGCGACCAGAACCGGTTGCTGATCGATGCCTATGCGCGCTATCGGATCATCAATCCGCTGCAGTTCTATCAAAAGGCCGGTACCGAGGCGCGGTTCCAGCAGAACCTCAGCCTGATCATCTCGGGCACGCTATTTTCAGTGCTGGGCACCCAGCCGCTGAGCGCGCTCCTGTCCCAGGATCGCGACAAGGTCATCAGCGAGATCGGCAGCAAGGTCTCGGACCAGGCGAAGCCGTTCGGTGTGGAAATCGTCGATGTGCGCATTCGGCGGGCCGATTTGCCGCCGGGCAACAGTGATGCGATCTATGCCCGCATGCGGTCGGAGCGGCAGCGCGAGGCGAACGAGTATCGTGCCCAGGGTGCCGAGCAGGCCCAGGGCATCCGTGCCCGCGCCGAGCGCGACCGCACCGTGATCCTGGCCGAGGCGACGAAGCAGTCGCAGATCCTGCGCGGCCAGGGCGACGCCGAAAGCATCAAGACCTATGCCGACGCTTTCGGCAAGGACATGGAATTCTTCACCTTTTACCGTAGTCTCGAGGCCTATCGCACGGCGCTTGGCCCCGACACGACCATGGTGCTCTCGCCCGACAGCGAGTTCTTCCAGTATTTCGGTCAGCACAAGGCGGTGAAGGCGACGGGTCCTTGATGGACGGCGGATTGCGCGATCTCCTGACCGCGATCGCGCTGCTGCTGGTGATCGAGGGCGCGCTATATGCGCTGTTTCCGCAGCCTATGAAGCGGGCTCTGCTCTCCGTCATCGGCCAGTCCGAGGGCCTGCTGCGCGGTGCCGGCCTGGCGGCCGCGTGCCTCGGCGTCGGTCTGGTCTGGTTCCTGCGGCATCATTGAGCAGCCGGCGCCCGGGAACGAACTGGCTCCCGGGCGCCGTTGGTTCTAGTGTCGATGACGCTATATCGTAATTTTTCCGGTGGTCGCGAGGAGTGATCCGGTTGAGTGGACTTCTTACCCGTTCGGGCCGCCGGTCGGCCTCGCGGGTCGCAATGATCGGACTGGCGCTGGCGCTCGGCGCGGGACCCGCCTCGGCGCAGGCCGAAGCGCAACTGCCGGCGACACCGCTGGTCATCCCCGGGCTGGGGCCGCTCGCCAACCGGCTGCTGCCGGCCGTGGTCAATGTCTCGACCAGCCAGACGATCAAGCCCGATCCCAAGAAGAAGCCCGATCCGGACGAACCGCAGGCGACGCCAGGCTCGCCGTTCGAGGAATTCTTCAAGGATTTCATGGATCGCCAGGGCCGGGGCAGCGGCGGCGACAAGGGCGCCACGCCGAAGCCGCAGAAGTCGCAGGCACTGGGCTCCGGCTTCGTGATCGATCCTGCCGGCCTGGTCGTGACCAACAACCACGTCATCGAGGACGCCGACGAGATCACGGTCATCCTGCAGGACAACACCAACCTGAAGGCCGAGCTGGTCGGCCGCGACCAGAAGACCGATCTGGCCCTGCTTCGCGTGAAGCCCGATCATCCGCTGCCGTCGGTCCCGTGGGGCGACAGCGATAAGGCCAAGGTCGGCGACTGGGTGATGGCGATCGGCAATCCGTTCGGCCTGGGCGGCACGGTCACCTCCGGCATCATTTCGGCCCGCGCGCGCGCGATCAACGACAATGGTCCATACGACGAATTCCTGCAGACCGACGCCTCGATCAATCGCGGTAATTCCGGCGGTCCGTTGTTCAACACGTCGGGCGAGGTGATCGGCATCAATTCGGCGATCTTCTCGCCGTCCGGCGGCTCGATCGGCATCGGTTTCGCCATTCCTTCCGATCTGGCCAAGAACGTCATCGCCCAGCTGCAGGCGACGGGCAGGGCGCGGCGGGGCTGGATCGGTGCGCGCATCCAGACCGTGAACAATGATGTGGCGACGGCGCTCGGCCTCGATACGGCCAAGGGTGCGCTGGTCGGGGGCTTCGTCGACAAGAGCCCCGCCAAGGAGGCGGGCATCCAGCCGGGCGACGTGCTGCTGCAGTTCGACGGCCGCGACGTCACCAACAGCCGCCGCCTGTCGCGCCTGGTCGCCGACGCCCAGGTCGACAAGCCGGTGCCGGTCAAGCTGTGGCGCAAGGGCGAGATGAAGACCGTCATGGTCAAGGTCGGGCAGGCGGTCGAGACCGAGGAGCAGACCGCCTCGCTCGGACCCGGCACCGGCATCAGCCCGTCGATGCCGCTGGTCAAGGCGCTCGGCCTGTCGATCACCGAGGCGACGCCGGACCTCAAGGACAAATTCAAACTCGACGATTCGGCGAATGTCGTGGTGGTCGACGTGGCCAAGGGCAGCCCGGCCGCCGACAAGGATCTGCATCCGGGCGACGTCATCCTCGAGGTGGCCCAGGAAGAGATCAAGAGCGCCCAGGAAGTCGCGCGCAAGATCGAGGACGCCAAGAAGGCAGGGCGCAAATCGATCCTGCTGCTGGTGGACCATGGCGGCGACCTGCGCTTCGTCGCCCTCCGCGTCGATCAGGGCTGACGCCGCTCACTCGTCGTAGAGGACCCGCAGCACGACGGACCAGGGATAGCGCGGATCGATCGCACCGCCGCCAGGAGCGGTGAGCACGCCGCCCGCCGTCACGGGAACATGGGTCAGCGCCACCGTATCCTCGACGTTGCCGCCGACCACCGAAATCTCGCCCGGCGCGACCGCCACGACGATGGCGCAATGACTGGCGAACCGTCCGGCCGGCAAGTCCTCGAAACGGAGGCCTTGGGCCCCGTCGCGGCCGAAACAGACGAGATCGCCGGCCTGTGGCGCATAGCGGTCGGCCGGCTCGGCCCAGAGCGCGATGCCGGTGGGTTTGCCGAGCGACGTCGCGCGGGCCGCGTCGATGTAGACCGAATGGGACGCGCTATAGGGAAAGTGCCGTCCCGCGCCGGCGATGCGCATGACGTAGGAGATGAAGGCGGCCGACCAGGCGAAGCTGCCGTCGTCTTCCGCCGGAAACATCCGGCCCGCGGCATCATGCTTGCCGGTCCAGCGTCGTGCCGGGTCGTCGGCATCCAGGCCCAGCCACCAATATTCGCCGACGCGCTGCCACAGGCCCGGCAACCGCTCTGCCTTCGCCGCCGGATCGATCGACGGCCGGTCGGCCGGATCTTCGTCGGCGACTTGGCTGCCGAACAGGCGCCATTCCCGAAGCGCGATGGCAACCGCGCCGGTCCGACTGAACGGCTCGTACGGCCGGCGCGCGAAATCCGGCACATGGCCGTCGCGGGCGTTCGGCGTGGCGCAGCCGATCAGCAGCCCGACGAACGGCAGCAGAGGAATGAAACGGGTCGGGCAGCGGGGGCGCGGCATGGCGCGCCAACCCTAGCCATCTTTCTTTGGTGCCGCTGCCTCAATGATGGGCGTGCAGCGACCCGGTCGCCCGCGGGGCGGTGCGAACGCCGGCCTGCAACTCGACCAGGGCCCGCTGCAGCAGCTTCATTTCGGCGCGATCGTCGCGGTCGGTGATGTCGAGATAGCTCAGCTTGTTTTCGACCAGATCGACCAGGGTCTCGACGGTGCGGGCGGAGAAATTCGACATGACGACCTCGCTCTCTACAGGGTTGGCTCAGGTACGGTCTTACCTGGAGAGGAGAGCAAGCGATGTGCCACGGGCCGTTTCCAAACAGCGCGCGGCGAAGATCCGCGGAAATGCTGGCTTGCGGGTGCCGGAGCAACGGCACCCGCCCTGGTTGCGCTAGCCGGGGGCCACGCTTCCTTAAGCCTTACCCTTCGGCTTGTGGCAATTTGCCTGGCGTTGCGCAGGCGTCCGGAGCTCGTTTGGGTATTTTGCCTGTGGATCCACGAGGGTCAGCGGAAATGGCCGTGATGGAAATCGTCGCTGCGCGACCGTTCTTCCGCCCGTTTGGCCAGACACTGCTCGATGAGTTGCACTGCCTGGGACGGCCGGAACGGTTTGGGCAGCCGATGGCCATAGACCATGGGACCGGCCTCGGCTTCGGCCAGCTGAAAATAGCCCGAGGTCAGGATCAGGATGGTTTCGGGCCGGAAGCGATAGAGCCAGATGGCGAGATCGGTCCCGTCCGCGCCACCCGGCATGCGGACGTCGGAGATGACGATATCGATCTGGCGATGATCGTGCAGCACCTGTTGGGCCGCCTCTACACTGGCCGCCTCGAGCACGTCGTAGCCTGAGATGGTCAGGCCTGTCGCCAGCATGCTGCGCAGTTCGGCCTCGTCGTCGACGATGAGGACGGTCGCCCGATGGGCGGCCTCGTCCACGGTCTTTGGCATTGCCCTGCTCATCCCGCCCCGCCTCTGCATAGAATACGCGGGGTCGAGACCCCACGCTCGGTGGTCAGGCGGCGAACCCAGACCCCATAGAGCGAACGGTGGTACGGCAAATAGGTTTCTGGAAAAATAATTCGAATTCGAGATTGTTTTGAATCAATACGTCAGAGCCCGTGGGCGCCCATCGCGAGGAATTTCTGGCGGCGCTGGATCTTGAGATCGGCCGGCGCCATGTCGAGCAGCGGCTTCAGCGACTCCTGCAGCGCGTCGCCCAGGGTGGCGATGGCGGCGGCCCGCTCGCGATGGGCGCCCCCGACCGGCTCGGGCACGATCCGGTCGATCACGCCCAGCTTCAGCAGGTCCTGGGCGGTCAGCCGCAGGGCTTCGGCCGCGACCGAGGCCTGGTCGCCGCTGCGCCACAGGATCGAGGCGCAGCCCTCCGGCGAGATCACCGAATAGATCGAATGCTCCAGCATCAGCACCGTGTTGCCGGTCGCCAGCGCCACGGCGCCACCGGAACCGCCTTCGCCGATGATGGTCGCGACCAGCGGCACGGTCAGCTTCAGGGAGGCCTCGATCGATCGGGCGATGGCCTCGGCCTGCCCGCGCGCCTCGGCATCGATGCCGGGCCAGGCGCCGGCCGTGTCGACCAGGGTGATGACCGGCAGGCGGAACCGCTCGGCCATCTCGAACAGGCGGATCGCCTTGCGATAACCTTCGGGGCGCGCCATGCCGAAATTATGGCGGACGCGGCTCTCGACCTCGTGGCCCTTCTCGGTGCCCATGACCACGACCGATCGTCCACGGAAGCGGGCGAGGCCGCCGACGATCGCCCGATCCTCGGCAAAGGCCCGGTCGCCGGCGAGGGGCGTGAACTCGGTAAACAGCGCCTGGGCATAGTCGAGGAAATGCGGCCGGTCCGGATGGCGTGCGACCTGGACCTTCTGCCAAGCCGTCAGCTTGGCGTAGGTCTGCTTCAGCAGCCGCGAGGCTTTCGCCTCGAGCACGGCGACCTCGTCGGTGATGTTGATGTCGGCTGCGGTCGGCAGATGCCGCAGCTCTTCGATTTTGCTTTCGAGCTCCGCGATCGGTCGCTCGAATTCGAGGAAATTTTGCATGGCCGGTGTCGTTACCACGGTTGAGCCTGCCCGCCAATCGCGATGCAGCATGGCGGCGTGGCAGAAACCGGTGGCTCCGTCGCCCAGAAAAGGCGCCCAATCTGACGTACAACGGGATATGTCGTTATCCGTCAGGTGGTTACGGGTGGATTGCCCGGACTCGATCGATCTTTCGATTGAGTGGGGATGGCAGGGGCAATAAGATGTATTTTCCTTATATCTTATGAGCGGTGCGATGAAGCTGACCCTGCTGACGGATTACGCGCTGCGCACTCTGATCTTCGTCGGGACCAAGCAGGGCGAACTGTCGACGATCGGCGAGATCGCCGCCGCCTTCGACATTTCCAAGACCCATCTGATGAAGGTCGTCCACAAGCTGGGTCAGTGCGGCTATCTGGAAAACATCCGCGGAAAGAATGGCGGGATCCGCCTGCGCCGCCGGCCGGAGGAAATCGGCATCGGCGATGTGGTGCGCGCGATCGAGGAGGACCTGGCGGTCATCGGCTGCATGACCGACGAACGGTTCTGCCGGATCCAGAGCACCTGCGTGTTGCAGGGCGCGTTGCACGAGGCGACGCGGGCGTTCCTGGCTGCCCTCGATGCCTACAACCTGGCGGATCTGCTGGCGCCGCGGGCGCAGCTGGCCCAGGTGCTGGGCCTGCTGCACCCGTCCGGTTTCGTCCTCAGTGGCCGGCGACCTGGGCTGCCTTCTTGACCAGCACCTCGGCCTGGCGGATCGACGCGATGTCGATCAGGCGGCCATCGAGCGCCACGGCGCCCCGGCCCTCGCGCTGGGCTTCCGCCATGGCTGCCAGAATGCGGTGGGCCTTGCCGACCTCTGCCTCGGACGGGCTGAACACCTCGTTGGCCAGCGCGATCTGTGAAGGGTGGATCGCCCATTTGCCTTCGCAACCGAGCACGGCACCGCGGAACGCCGCGGCCTTGTAACCGTCCGCATCGGAGAAATCCCCGAACGGGCCGTCGACGGGACGCAGGCCGTTGGCGCGCGCGGCAACCACCATGCGGGCGATGGCGTAGTGCCACATATCGCCCCAATGCACCGCGCGTTCGCCGACCGCATCCTTGTCGGTCAGGACCGAATAGGATGGGTTGGCGCCGCCGATGTTCGTGGTACGCGCCCGGGTCGAAGCGGCATAGTCGGCGACGCCGAAATGCAGCGACTCGTTGCGCTTGGACGCCGCCGAGATTGCCTCGACGTTCTGCATGCCGAGCGCGGTTTCGATGATCAGCTCCAGGCCGATCTTCTTGGTATGGCCCTTCGCCTGCTCGATCTGGGTCACCAGCATGTCGACCGCATAGACGTCCGACGCGGTGCCGACCTTTGGAATCATGATCAGGTCGAGCCGCTTGCCCGCCTGCTCCACCACGTCGACCACGTCGCGATACATGAAATGCGTGTCCAGCCCGTTGATGCGGACCGACATGATCTTGTTGCCCCAGTCGATGTCGTTCAGGGCCTCGATGATGTTCTTGCGGGCCTGCGGCTTGTCGTCCGGCGCCACCGCATCCTCCAGGTCGAGGAAGATGACGTCGGCGGCGCTCTTCGCCGCCTTCTCGAACAGCTGGGGCGAACTGCCGGGTACGGCGAGTTCGCTGCGATTGAGCCGGGCCGGCGCTTGGTCGATCAAGGTGAAGCTCATGGCAGGATCCTCGGGCGGTTCGTTGATAATGGAAATATTATCGCAATTCGGAAAATCCGATATCGCTGGTGGACGATGCTTTGTCAACCGTGCCGGGGCGGTCACGAGGCGGAATCGTCGGCCAGCATCTCCAAGGCTAGCGAGGCCGCACCGTTGGCGCGGGGCATCCCGGCATAAGCCTGCACGATGATCAGCACGGCGGCGAGCGTCTCGCGGGAGATGCCGCTGCCGAGCGCCACCCCGATATGGAAGCGCAGTTGGTCGGATTGCCCGCCCAGGCTGGCCAGCATGGCGACCGTCATGATCTGGCGATCCCGCGCGACCAGCGTCCCGTCCGCGAGCACGAGGCCGGACAGCTCCATGGCCCTCGGATAGTAGATCGGCGACAGGGGAACGAACCCGGCGGCCTGCTGGGCCCGGCGGCCGGGATCGAACCGGTCGTAGAGACGGGCGCCCTGCTCGACACGCGCCGCCCGGTCGGCGGGGATCGGTATCGCCCCGTCGAGCGCCGTCGCCTGCCCGGCCTCGGCAAGGGCGCGCCGCAATTGTTCGTACGCGCGGCGCGGAACGACGACGCCCAGATAGCCGATCGCGTGCACCAGCATCGCTTCCAGCCGCTTGGGTGCCGATCCCTCCCGGATCGCCTCGCGCAGGGTGGCGGCCAGCTCCGGTCCCTCCGGCCCGACGACGAGAAGGCATCCGACCGTCGCCAGCCGCTGGTCCTCGACGCTCAGGCCATCGACCGTCCGGCGGTCCTCGACCAGGAAATCGGCCACGGTCTCGAATGCGCTCGCCATGCCTACTCACCCAGCCGGTAGAGCCGACAGGTATTGTCGTGGAGGACCTTGCGCTGGTCCGCTTCGGGCAATTCCGCCAGCCAGTCGCGGTAGCCGCCGAACAGGCTGTCGAGCGGCGCGAACAGGCGGTCGACCGGAAAGTTGCTGGCGATGAGGACGCGGTCCGGGCCGAACGCCGCGAGCAGCCGCCGGAAGACCGCCCGGGCGTGCTCCGGGACCCAGGCCTTTTCTGCCAGCATCAGGCCGGACAGCTTGATCGCGACGTTGGGCCGTTCCGCCAGGGCGGCGATGCCGTCCGACCAGCGGGCGAACGCGTCGCCGGCCGGGGCGGGCGGATAGCCGGCGTGGGTCAGGACGAACCGCACGCCGGAGAATGTCCCGGCCAATGCCGCGGCCCGGCCGGCCAGGGCCGGCGGGGCCTGCAGGTCGAACACCAGTTCGCGGGCGTCCAGCGCCACCATGCCGCGCCGCCAGTCGGGATCGTCGATCCGGGTGTTCGTGCCATCCGCCTTGGTGAAATCGCCGTCCTGCAACCGGTCGCGCACGCCGCGGAACAACGGAAACGCCGCATGGGCCGCGATCAGGGCTGCAGCACCGTCCGCGGCCAGATCGATGTGGGCGACATGGGCGTGCGGCGCACCCCGGGTGTCGGCCACGCTCTGGATCCAGCGCATCTCGCCCAGCGTGTCGTCCGGGTCCCATCCCGCCTCCACATGCACCATCCCGACGACATGCTGGTGCCGGGCGTCGGTGCGGTAGTCGTCCAGCAGATAGGACCGGCGAATTTCGGCGGTCTTGCCGAACGGTCCCGACGGCTGGGCCGGCATCAGCCAGGGATAGGGATTTTGCTCCAGGTTCCAGAAATGAACATGGGCATCGGCGATGGGCAGGATGTCCGACATGGGGCATTCCCCTGGGAAACTCGAGAGTGCAGGCCATTGATGGCGCCGGCCGCACCGTCTTGGCTTGCATCATGGCGCCGTCGTGCCTAATCAGGGAAGGATCGATCCGCGCGCGGTCGACGTTCCAGACCAAGGCAACGAGGCAGGATGAAGAACCGCATGACGACCAGAGCACGTCTCCTTCTCGCCGTGGCGGCGCTCAGCCTCGGCGGATGCGGCCTGTACAAATGGCAGAAGCCGGGCGCCGACGATACCGCGTTCAAGGCGGACTCGGGCTCCTGCCAGCAGGTCCAGAATCCGGACGGCTATGCCGCCTGCATGCAGGGACGCGGCTGGACGTTGAACTGACCCTTCACGGCCGGCGCTTGGCCAGGGGATGATGGGCGGTCACCAGCGCCGTCAGGCGTTCGACATCGACGTGGGTATAGATCTGGGTGGTCGAGATGTCGGCATGGCCCAGCATCTGCTGCACGCTGCGCAGGTCGGCGCCGTGACTCAGCAGATGGGTCGCGAAGGCGTGGCGCAGCACATGGGGCGACAGCTTGCCCGGATCGATGCCCGCCTTGACCGCAAGATCCTTCAGCAGCTGGCCGAAGCGCATTCGGGTCAAATGGCCGCTCGCCGCGCGTGACGGGAACAGCCAGCGCGACACCTGGCCCTTGGCCAGGAACAGCGGCCGCACGGCCAGATAATCCTGCACCGCCCGCAGCGCCTGGCCGCCCAGGGGAACCAGCCGTTCCTTGTCGCCCTTGCCGCGCACGACGATCGCCCGGTCGCCGCGCGCCACCGTGCCGAGCGGCAGGGAAACGAGTTCCGACACGCGCAGGCCGCTCGCGTACATCAGCTCCAGCATGGCGGACAGCCGGATGCCTTCTGGGCTTTCATCGGCGCGGGCGGCCTCGATCAGGCGGGTCACCTCGACCTCGCTCAGGATCTTGGGCAGGGGGCGACCCTGGCGCGGGGCGTCGATGACGGCGGTCGGATCGTCGGCCCGCAGGCCCTCGATCAGCAGGAATTTGAAGAATTGCCGCAGCGCCGACAGCCGCCGAGCCGCCGTGCGCGGCGCCATGCCGGTCGCATCCAGCCGGGCCAGGTAGCGCCGGATGTCCTCGGCACCGGCGGCGGCGGTCGGCGTGTCCTTCAGGAACCCGTCGAAATCGGCGAGATCGCGCCGATAGGCGTCGAGCGTCAGCGCCGCCGCTCCCCGTTCGGCCGACAGCATTTCCAGGAACGCCTCGGCCTGGCGCGGCAGGATCGCCGGCGGCGCCTTGGGACGGCCCGGTCCCGCCATCGCGGCTAGAGCCCTTCGGCCAGGGCCGCGTCGATCGCCAGGTGGCGGGCCTCGTCCGGCAGGCCGACCTGGCGCAACGCCGCGACGGCCTGCGCCGCCAGCACCGGCTGGGTGCCGATGCCTTGGTCGCCCAGGCTCGTGAACAGGGCGAGCAACGTCCCGCCCAGGCGCTTGTCCGCGGCCGCGACGGCCATCAGGGCGGCCGGCCCGGCCGCGGGCGAAGTCAGGCTCGCCGCGCCGGGATCGGCGAGCGGCAGCAGCATCTGGTCGGGCAGCGCGACGCCCTCGGCCGCCAGCAGCAGCGCCGTGGCGGCGGCGCGGCGCGGCGCGGCCGCATCCTTCTTGCCGCCGGCAAGGTCTGTCAGCGTCACGCCGGCCCAGGCCGGTGCCGCATCGCCCGCGACGGCATGGGCGAGCGGCAGCAGGGCGACTTGAGCGTCCGGCGCGGCCAGGTCGTACCAGACGCGCGCCGCGCGCGGCTGGTCGAGCGCATAGAAGGCGCGGGCGAAGTCCGGCGCTACGGATTTCAGATCACCGCTCGCCGGCACCTCGGTCAGCAGGCCCGCAGCGGCGCGGACGAGCGCCGGATAGGCATCGCTCCGGGCATCGCCCAGGTAGGCCGCCAGGAAATTCGCCTTCGCCGCGATCTGTGTCGCGTCACGGGCGGCATGGAACAGGATGGCATGCGCCCGGGCGCCGCCGGCGGTCTTGGCGCGATTGAGCGGGCTCTGTCGGTCCTCGTCGGTGAACTCTGCCGCCAGATAGGCGTCGGCGAGCCGTTCCGGCGCGATGGCGCCATAGGTGGCGGCCTTTTCGGCGGCGACCAGGCGCTGATCGGGCGGAAAGCCCTCGCCCAGCGCCACCGTGCGCAAGATCGCGAGCGATGCCGCATCGAGCGCCTTCTTCGGCAACGGCTGCCCGGCCTTCTGCAGCAGGGCCAGGCTCATGGTCTGGGGCGACGGCAGGATGTCCGGCAGCTTGGCATCGACGCCGGCGGCCTTCAGCACCACGGTGGAGAAGCCGTCGTCCCTGACCTTGGCCTCGCGCAGCATGTCGAGCCCGAGCTGCGCCTGGTCGACCTGGCCGGCAAGCGCCTGGCAGGTGACGGTTGCCTGATCCCAGTACGGCCCTTGCCAGGACGGATCGCGGCTGCGGGCGCCCTCGCAGGCGGCCTGGGTATTGCCCGACAGGAACGCGAGATCGACGACGACCCGCGCCACATCTTCGCCGCCGCCAGCCTGCGGGGCCGATTGCAGCAGGGCCAGCGCACTGTCGGCCCGGCCGAGCGCGGTCAGGCGTTCGGCACGCAGCGCCAGCAGGGCGCCGCCGTTGGGCTTATCGCCGGCCGGTGGCGCCGCCGGGCTGGCCAGCAGGCGAAACGCCAGGTCCTGCAAGGTCGGAGACGTGCTGGGCCTGATCCGCGGGATCAGGGGTTCGGCGCCGGCGCGCGACGTGCCCTGCCACAGGGTCGGCGGCAGCCGGCGGTCGTTGGGACCGAGCGCGCCCAGCCCATCGGGGCTGGGTGGCGCCAATTGATCGACCGTGATGCCCGAGGAGCCGAGCGGCTGGGGAACCTGGCCAATCGCGGGCCGCGGCGTCGGCGGCGGAACCGGAACCAGCGTCCCGGCGGGCGCCAGGCGCACCGGGGGGCCGACCTGGGCACGGCCGATGCCGGGCAAAAAGACGAATCCGAACGCCGCAACGATGACGACGAACGATCGATAAGATGCTGATCTAGCGGGGAAAGCGCGCATCCGGCAGGACTTTTTCGACCTTCTGTGGAGAGGCGGACGGCGGCGAAAAGGCCAGGAACAGCCCCCCGCCGACGATGACGAGGACGATCAGCACGGCCAGAGCCAGAAATACCTTACCCATTTATATCCATCTTGCGCACACTCGTTACCGGACTTGCCGCGACGCGACAGACCCGGCATACCGGACCATGTTACGCTCGGGTCGTGGACCCACTTCATGGCATTTTTTCGGTCGGTTGGGGAGAGGAGGACGATGCTTAATCCGCAGCCGCCGTTTCGGCTCGGTCGAACCCTGGTGCTGGTCGGCTTGATGGGGGCGGGCAAGACATCGATCGGCAAGCGGGTCGCCCAGCGCCTGGGTGTCCCTTTCACCGATGCCGACAGCGAGATCGAGGCCGCGGCGAACATGACGATCGCCGAAATCTTCGCGCGCGACGGCGAGGCCGCGTTCCGGGCCGGTGAACGCCGGGTCATCGCCCGGCTGCTCGACGGACCGATCCACGTACTGGCGACCGGCGGCGGCGCGTTCATGGACCCGGCGACCCGCGGGCGCGTCCGCGAGCGCGCCCTGTCGGTCTGGCTTCGCGCCGATATCGAAGTGCTGCTGGCCCGGGTCGCCAAACGCCGGCATCGCCCGCTGCTGAACCAGGGCGACCCGCGCGAGGTGCTCGAACGGCTGATGACGATACGCCATCCGATCTATGCCGAGGCCGACCTGACCGTCGACAGCCTGGCCGCCCCGGCCGAAGCCATGGTCGAGCGTGTCCTGGCCCTGCTCGCCACCTGGGCCGACGCCAACGGCATCGTCGACCATCCTCCGGAATATCCGCGTTCCGCCATTCACGAGGTCGCCTGATGAGCCTTGTTCCGGTCACGCTCGCCGGCCGCAGCTACGACATCCTGATCGAGGGTGGCCTGATCGCCCGCGCCGGCGCGCTCATCCGTCCCGTACTGGGCACGCGCCGCCTGGTCGTGCTGACCGACGAGAACGTGGCCCGCCATCATCTGGCGCCGCTCGAGGCAAGCCTGGCCGCGGCCGACTACGGGTTCGACGTGGTCGTGGTGCCGCCAGGCGAGCAGGCCAAGGACCTGCACCGCTTCCCGGATCTGGCCGAGCGGCTGCTGGGCCTGGGCCTGGAGCGCGGTACCGCGTTCGTGGCATTGGGCGGCGGCGTGGTGGGCGATCTGACCGGCTTCGCCGCGGCGACCCTGCTGCGCGGGATGGATTTCGTGCAGATCCCGACCACGCTGCTGGCCCAGATCGACAGCTCGGTCGGTGGCAAGACCGGCGTCAATGCCCGGCGCGGCAAGAACCTGGTCGGCGCTTTCCATCAGCCGCGGCTGGTCCTGGCCGATCTGGACGCGCTCGCGACATTGCCGCGCCGCGAATGGCTGGCCGGCTATGGCGAGATGGTGAAATACGGTCTGCTGGGCGATGCCGGCTTCTTCGAGCAACTCGAACGGACCGGTGCCGATATCATCGCCGGCGCTGCAGGGCCGTTGGGCGAGGCGGTGGCCCTTTGCTGCCGCATGAAGGCCGGGATCGTGGCGGAGGACGAGCGCGAGGCCGGCCGCCGCGCCTTGCTCAATCTTGGCCATACCTTCGGCCACGCGCTCGAGGCGGAGACCGGGTACGGCCCGGACCTGCTGCATGGCGAGGCGGTGGCGGTCGGCATGATGCTGGCGGCGGACCTGTCGCGGCGGCTGGGTCTGGTGAGTGATGGCGACTTCGGACGCATCGGCGACCATCTGGCCGCGGTCGGGCTCAAGACCCGGATCGACCAGGTGCCGGGCGGGCCGTTCCCCGCCGACCGGCTGATTGCCCATATGGCGCACGACAAGAAGGTGGCCGACGGGCGCATCGCCTTCGTGCTGATGCGCGGCATCGGCCAGTCGTTCCAGCGCCGGGACGTGCCGCCGGATCTGGTGCGCGACTGTTTCCTGGCGGCCGGCGCGGTCTGACGGGCTGCCCGCTACAAGCAGGCGAAGACCCGGCGGAAGGCGGCGGCGAAGAGGGTGCGCTCTTCCGGGCGGCCAACGGTGACGCGGATGCAGCGGTCGAGCGGGGCGGCGCCGGGCATGCGGATGAACACGCCTTCGCGCTCCAGCAGTGCCGCAAGAATGGTCTTGGCGCAAACGCTGCCGCCGACGTCGATGGTGACGAAATTCGTTGCGGACGGCAGGGCCACCGCGCCCAGTTCGCGGGCGAGTGCGGCATAGTCGGCGCGGCCGGCGGCGACGGCGGCGACCACCGTGGCCACATGATCCTGATCGGCGAGGGCGGCCAGGGCCGCCGCCTGGGCCATGCGGCCGACGCCGAACTGGTTGCGGATGCGGTCGAGCGGCCGGATCGTCTCCGGCGCGCCGAAGGCATAGCCGACGCGCATGCCCGCCAGCCCGTGCGCCTTCGAGAAGGTGCGCAGCCGGACCACGCGCGGATCGTCCGCCGCGATATCGGGGATCGCATCTGCCGGCGCGAATTCGGCATAGGCTTCGTCGAGCACCAGCAGACAGCCGCGCGGCAACCGGTCGACCATGTCACAGATCGTGGCGCCGGTGAGATAGCTGCCGCTCGGGTTGTCCGGGTTGGACAGGTAGAGCAGCTTGGCGCCGACCCGGCGGGCGGCCTCGACCAGGCCCTCGGCGTCGTTGCGGTCGTCGCGATAGGGCACGGTTTCGATGCGGCCGCCGTGGCCGCTCACCTGATAGACGAAGGTCGGATAGCCGCCCAGGGACATGACGGCGATGCCGCCCGGCTCCAGATAGGCGCGGACGAGCAGGCCCAACAGCTCGTCGATGCCGGAGCCCAGCACGACATGATCCAGGGTCAGGGCGTGATGGCGCGCGAGCGCCGTGCGCAGTTCGAACCCTTCGGGGTCGCCGTAGAGGTTGATGTCGAGCGCCGCGGCCCGCATGGCCTCGATCACCCGGGCCGAGGGACCGAACAGACTCTCGTTGGCGCCGAGCCGGACGCCGAGAGGGCGACCCAGGCGACGCTCCAGCGCCTCGGGGCCGACGAAGGGCGTCGAAGCCGGCAAACCGGCGACGATCGCAGCAAGCGCCGGGCGACCGGGCGCCAGATCGGAAGGGACGGCCATGATCGGGCGCGCGTCTCTCTCAAAAGCCTCGGAAGCGAACGCGACCGGCGGTCAGCCGACCTTGTGTTCCTGGTTCTGCTGGCTCGGGATCGGCGAAACCGGCTGGTTCTGGCCGATCGAGGTCGGCTCGACCGGCTTCTCGTCATCCTTCAGGCCCTGCTTGAAGGCTTTCATGCCCTTCGCGAGTTCCCCCATCATCGGCGAGATCCGGCCGGCGCCGAACAGCAGCACGATGACGAAGAGAATGATGATCCAGTGGACGAGGCTCAAACCACCCATGTTGCGTTTCCCGTAATGCGATGCGCGATCCTAGCATGGATCGCCCTTACTAGACGACACGAACCCAATAGGTCGGATGTTCCGGGCTCGGATACAAGCGTCTTGTTGGCGCCGGTCCCGTCAGCTCTTCTTGCGCGCGTCCTTGGTCAGGCGTTTGGCATTGGCGGTCGCGGCGCTATGGACCGGCGCCAGCACCAGGGCCGAAGCCCCCGAGCTCAAGGCGGCGAGCTTGAAGGCATGGGCCGAGCCGCGCGCCCAGCTTTCCATCAGAAAGCGCTGCTGCACCTCGAACATCGCCGACGGTGTCGAGGCCGAGCCCAGCGCGAACACGGCCTGCGCCGTTCCGACGGTCTGCTGCGCCACGAACTTCATGACCTCGCGGTTGAGGTCCTGCAACTCGTCCATCATGACGGCGGAGGCGTCCGAGAAGGCCGCGACCTTTTCCGACGTCATGAGCGAGAATTCGGCGTGGTGGGCGGTATTGAACGGGTCGGCGGCGGCCTGGGCGCCGAGCGCCACGCGATGGCCGATGACGGTGCCGGCCGCCGTGACCGTCTCGCTCATCGCCCGGGCGGTGGCGGCGAAGCCGGCGCTCGTCTCGTTCATCGAGCGCTCCAGCGTATCCGGCGCTGCCGCCGTCGGGATCGCTTTTGCCATGTAACCTGAACTCCCCGGCTGGCCCCGCTTCTCGATCTGGTCCGAGTGGGATCGCTTGCCGCCCTCCATAGTTAGCATATCGCACGCCTGAGCAGTTCCCCGATTCTCGGCGGGGCTGGAGCGCTTCCCGCGTGCCGTCTCGCCGGGGCTTCGTGTAGAGTGCGCGCCCATGACCAAAAACACTCCCCCTTCCGCGGCCGGCCGGGCCCGGCCCCGCCGCCGGGTCGTCATCGCCGCGGTGGTCGCGGTGCTCCTCGTCGCCGCCGGCTGGGGCCTGCGTTCGACTCCACCGTCGGCGCCACCCTCCGCGCCGGCCCCGGTCGTCGCCGCGGTTTCGCCCCCGGCGGCGCCAGCGGCCGCCGCCCCGGAAACGCCCGCGGTCCCGGCCCCGGAAGCGACGCCGCCCCGGACCGCTTCGGACGAGGCGGCTCCCGTCGAGCCGGCGCCCGTACCAGTCGTCGAGGCGCCGCCCGCCCCACCGGCAGCGCCGCAACCGCCGCCTCTGACTTCGGTCCAGGTCGCCGAACGGCCGGTCCACGAGGTGCCGCCGGACAAGAACCCGCCGCGCCCCGACTCGACGGCCCTCGACATGACCCATCCTCCGCCGGGTGCCGCGGGGCAGCGTCCTTCGGAAGGATCGACCCGCGCTGCGCCGAAGCAGTTCTCCGGCGCGGCCAAGGTGACCGGCGCGACCTCGATCACGGTCGGCGCCATCCCGGTCCAGCTGTTCGGCGTGAAGCCGCCCCTGGCGGGCGACCGATGTGAACTGGGCGGCGTCGCCATGGGCTGCCTCGACCTGGCGAAGAGGCGGCTGGGCGAGCGGTTGGGTGCGTCGGATCAGGTGAATTGCCGCACGCCCAATCCGCAGCCCGGCATGGTGGTCGCCTTCGCGATCTGCCTGGACGCTCGTGGCATCGATCTCGGCAGCTACCTGCTGAACGAGGGGCTGGCGCTCGCCGACACCGGCCAGAGCTACGACTATGTCGGCGCCGAGGGCGTCGCCCACACCCTGAAGCACGGCCTGTGGAAATTCCGATGACGATCGCCGTCCGCACACGCGGCGCCTTGGGGTTGCGTTGCGGCCGATTTGCCGGTAAGCCGGTCGCCATGCCGTGCCTTGCGCTCCCGCTCTTCCGTCTCCAGCCTATCGGCGCCGGCGGGTTTGGTGGAATCGAAGGGATGGTCGTAACCCGAAGCATCATGGGGCCGCCCCGCCAATGAGCGCCGATCTCGTCCACGGCGGCATGTTCACCGTCATGGTGGTGCGCGTCGACGATCCGAACGATCCCGAATTCGAGAGCCGGCTGGCCGAGCAGATCGCCCGCAGTCCGACCTTCTTCGCCAATGCGCCGGTCGTGATGGACCTGCAGCATTGCACCGGGGCCGCCTCGGCCGACGCGTTCCACGGGCTGCGGCGCATGCTTAAGCGCCAGCACCTGATTGCGGTCGGCGTGCAGAACGCCAATGCCACCCAGATCCGGGCCGCGATGAATGCGGACCTGGCCGCTTTCGCACCGGCCAATGCCGGGCGCCGGACCGAGAGCGTCGAGGCCGCAGCACCGCCACCGCCGCGCCCGGCCCCGGCCGCACCGATCATCCCGCTGGGCGGCAGTGCCCGCACCAAGATCATCACCCAACCGGTCCGTTCCGGAACCCAGGTCTATGCCCGGGGCGGCGATCTCATCGTGCTCGCGTCGGTCAGCCCGGGCGCCGAGGTCATCGCCGACGGCCATGTCCATATCTATGGCGCGCTGCGCGGCCGGGCGATCGCCGGCGCCGGTGGCGACACCGAGGCGCGGATCTTCGTCGGCAAGCTCGAGGCCGAACTGCTGTGCGTCGCAGGCCATTATCTGGTCAGCGAGGCGATCGAGGCCGATTACATCGGCCGCTCGGTCCAAGTCACCCTCGTCGACGATCGCCTGACCATTTCCGGCACCTGACGGACGCGGTTTCGCCGCGGGTGACTCTGTGGCATTGATGAGATTTAATGACAGTCCGTTATACTAATTGTGGTCGGACGTCGTTAGACCATCTATACTTAGATTTTATCAGCCACGAGCGAGCGACGGCGCGTCCGCGGGCCCGGCTACCGCATCTCCAAGGAGGATCTTGTTGTCCAAGGTCATCACCATTACGTCCGGTAAGGGCGGCGTCGGAAAAACCACCACGTCGGCCGCTTTCGCTACCGGCCTCGCCCAGCGCGGCAACAAGACCGTCGTCATCGATTTCGATGTGGGCTTGCGCAATCTCGACCTGATCATGGGTGTCGAACGGCGCGTCGTGTTCGACTTCATCAACGTGATCAACGGCGACGCCAACCTGAATCAGGCGCTGATCAAGGACAAGCGGGTCGACAATCTCTACATCTTCCCGACGTCGCAGACGCGCGACAAGGATGCGCTCAGCAAGGAAGGCGTCGCGCGCGTCATCAACGAGCTGCGCGATAATTTCGATTACATCATCTGCGACAGCCCGGCCGGCATCGAGCATGGCGCGCTGACCGCGCTCTACCATGCGGACGCCGCGATCATCGTGACCAATCCCGAGGTCTCTTCGGTGCGCGACAGCGATCGCATCCTCGGCATGCTCGCCTCCAAGTCGCGTCGCGCCGAAGAGAACGAGGCGCCGGTCGACGAATACCTGCTGCTGACGCGCTATTCGCCGGAGCGGGTCGAGCGGGGCGAGATGCTGTCCATCGAGGACGTGCAGGAAATCCTGTCGGTGCCGCTGATCGGCGTCATCCCGGAATCCGAGGCGGTGCTGAAGGCTTCGAACACGGGCATGCCGGTCATCCTCGACACCCAAAGCACGGCCGGCATCGCCTATGGCGACGCGGTCGCACGTTTTCTGGGCGAGCAGCGCGAGATGCGCTTCCTCAAGGCTCAGAAGAAGAGCCTGCTTCGTACCCTGTTCGGGAAAGCCTGATGAGCATCCTCGAGCGTCTGTTCCGCAAGCGGAACGATACCGCCTCCGTGGCCAAGGAACGGTTGCAGATCGTCCTGGCCCACGAACGCGCCGGCCGGACCGCGCCGGACTTCCTGCCATTGTTGCAGAAAGAACTGCTGTCCGTCGTCGCCAAGTACCTCGAGGTCGAAGACGAGATGATCAAGATCACGCTGGAAAAGGCCGGCGAGATCTCGGTGCTCGAAATCAACGTCGAGCTCGACAAGGCGCGCATCAAGAAGGCGTTGCCGGTCGTCGGCGCCGAGAACAAGCCGACCGCGACAACGAAAAAGGCCATCGCCGGCGCTTGATGCCGGCAATGGCCCTGTCTTCTATCCGCGACGGCGCGGCGCCAGGCCGTCAGGACAGGTGGGAATCGGTCTCGATCTGGGCGACCTTCTGCTGCAGGACCTGCAGCAGCCCGTCGTAGCCCGAGCGGCGGAACACCGAGGCGAATTCCGAGCGGCGTGTCGCCATCTCGCTGATCGTGCCGGTCAGGTAGATGTCGACGACCTGCCAATGGCCGCTCTCGCTTTCGTCCTGGCGCGTCAGGTAATTCAGCACGACCGGCTCGCCGTCCGACTTGATCAGCCGCGTCGCGACCAGGGTCGAGTCGCCGACCGGCTTGGCGCCGTCGGTCACGAACTTCTCGCCCGAATAGCCGTCGAAGCGGCGGGCATAGGTCGCGGTGATGAACTTGCGGAACGCATCGGTCAACTGCGCCTGCTGCTCGCTCGACAGGGTCGACCAGCCGCTGCCGACCGCAATACGCGTCATGTAGGACACGTCGAACACTTGCCGCACGACGGGCTCGAGCGCCGCGTAACGGCCCTTGTAGCCGAGCTTCTGGGCATTCTGCATGACCGCGAGCAGATTGCCGTTCAGGCTGCTCACCACCATGCTCGGGTCGGCCGCCGACACGGCCGGCGCCGCAATGCCAGGCGCAACGCCCGCGATCGCGATTGCTCCAGCCAATATCATGTCGCGCGTTGCCGCGTACCAGGCCCTCATCATTCCACTCCGTCCACGTCGATCCTGCCCTATGGCAGCGACCGACAATCTCGCTTCGCGCCGTCCCGTCCGCAGGAAGGGCGGCGCCCAAGCGCTCGCGTTCTACTCCATATGGATGCGCCAGATCGATGTTGCAGTGCAACGCCGTTGCAGCTTTTGAATGGCTGTGTCCTAGAAAGCGCACGTCCAACGCGAAGCGCCGGAATACGGGTCGCCTGAATGACTGCACAACGCGCTTTTGCCTTGCCGGGCCGGATCCTCGTAGAGTGGGGTTGCGACCCGTCTTCTCCTGACCCGTAAGGAACCGCGACGACATGAGCCGCAGCGACCTGCATCCGCCGGCCGAGCCCTTCGAGACCGGCCTGCTGGCGGTCGACGACATCCATCGGATCTATTGGGAACAATGCGGAAATCCGCATGGGATTCCGGTCGTATTCCTGCACGGTGGTCCCGGATCCGGCTCGACGCCGACCCATCGTCGCTTCTTCGACCCGGTCGCCTATCGCGCCATTCTGTTCGACCAGCGCGGCTCCGGTCGTTCGACCCCGGTCGGCGCGCTCGATGACAACACCACGCCCGATCTCGTCGCCGACATGGAACGGCTGCGGCAGCGACTCGGCATCGAGAAATGGCTCGTGTTCGGCGGTTCCTGGGGTTCGACCCTGGCATTGGCCTATGGCCAGGCCCATCCCGATCGCTGTCTGGGCTTCGTGCTGCGCGGCATCTTCCTGTGCCGACCGAGCGAGATCGACTGGTTCCTGCACGGCATGGGAACGCTCTTTCCCGAGCCCTGGCGGGCCTTCAGCGAATTTCTGCCGGCCGCCGAGCGAGATGATCTGCTCGCCAACTACTACCGCCGCCTGACCGACGGAGATCCGCGGATCCATCTGCCGGCGGCACGGGCCTGGAGCACCTACGAGGGCAGCTGCTCGACCCTGCTGCCGTCGCCCGATACGATCGCGGCGTTCGGCGAGGACCGGATGGCGCTCGGTCTCGCCCGACTCGAGGCACACTACATGGTCCACGGAGGCTTCCTGCCGGCGGGCGGCCTGCTCGGCGGCCTCGGCCGGATCCGGCATCTGCCGGCCGTTATCGTGCAGGGCCGGTACGACGCGGTCTGTCCGATCGTCACCGCCGATACGCTGGCCCGCGCCTGGCCGGAAGCCGACTACCAGATCGTTCCCGATGCGGGGCATTCGGCGATGGAGCCGGGAACGCGCCAGCGCCTGCTCGCCGCGCTCGATCGCATGCGCGGACGCTTCGCTTGATCCGTGTCAGAACGCCCTAGGCGTAGCGGCGGGGCTCGCCTATGGTGGCGCCGCTCAAGTTGTTGAGGAGAAACCCCTTGTCGAAGCGTCGCCTCATTCCGGCCTTGGCCGTGGCCACTCTGGCGCTGTGCGCCGGCCTTGCCGGCGGCCCCGCCAAGGCCGATTCGGTCGCCTATGATCCGGCCCTGCTGACGCTCGGCGTCGGCGGCTACAACGTCCTGCATGCCGACAAGGACGCGATCTTCCGCGGCGAATATCGCTTCGGCACGCGAATCTTCTACATCCGCCCGATTGTCGGCGTCGAGGCCAACAGTGCGGGCGGCGTCTACGCTTATGGCGGCTTCGGCGTCAATCTGCCGATCACCGATCACATCGTCGTCTTTCCCTCGGGCGCCTTCGGCTATTGGGACCGCGGCGATGGCAAGAACCTGGGCGCGCACGAGGAATTCCGGACCGGCGCCGAGATCGCCTGGCGCTTCGACGACGCATCGCGTATCGGCGTGACCTTTCATCACATCTCGAACGCCGGCATCACCCAGCGCAATCCGGGTGTCGAGGAAGCCTTGCTTCAGTACTCGATCCCGCTCGGCGGCATGTTTCCCTGATCGAAATCGCTCGGACGGGGCCCGGTGCCTGACGGGCCCCGTCCGAGCGCGCGGCTATCGACCGAAGAACTGGAAGAGGTTGACCCCGGTGCCGAGCAGCAGGGCGGCGGCGGTCAGCAGGATGCCTGAGACCCGGCCGATCGAAGCGCCGCTGCTCTGGGCCAGCCCCCAGGGGTGCAGCACGCGTCCGACGATCAGCAGAATGCCGATCGCATGGACCCAGTGGCCGGCCGCCCCGGACAATTCCGCACTGGCGACCAGGATGAGCCCGAGCGGCGTGTATTCGGTGAAGTTGCCATGGCCGCGCACGGCCCGCTCGAGAGCGCTATGGCCGCCGGTTCCGAGGCCGACCGACAGGCTGCGGCGCAGGCGGATCACCCGGAACATCAGAACCAGTAAAATGACGGCGGCGAGCGCCGCATAAAGCGGCGTGATGGTGAGTGGCATCGACGGTATTCTCCGATCGGGTTCTTATTGCCGGCGCGGGCCGGGACGATTGCGATCCTCGGGGCGATGCGGTCGCGAGGCAAGCGCCGGACGCGGAACAGCATTGTATTTTAGCAAAATTGCAGGCTTACTCCCGCGGCCGTTTGCCCATCATTTGTTCAGCCTTACGGGCATAGGCTCGGTCCGAAACGCGCGTGGGTCCGTGCGCCACCTTCCCTTTTTTCAGGAGCGTCGCGAGGCGTGCCGCCCATAGGCCACACGTCGAGTTCGTCCGCGGCGCTCCCTCCGACCGAGCGACATCCGGATGTCCTGACAACCACGGCGCCGCCTGCGGCGCTGATCGCGGTCGTGCGCGCGCTCGACGAGATGGCCTGGCTCGCCGACGAGGCCGGCGCCATCGCCTTCACCAACGGCTCCTTCATCATTGGAACGGGGTGTCCGCCGCCAGGTCCGGCCGGTCTCGTCCCTGCTGCCGGGCTGGAAATGCTCTACGGCCCGCTCACCTCGCCGAATGCGCGCGATGCAATCGCCGCCGCGATCGGCAACCAGCAACCGCTTCGCCTGGAACTGGATCTGGCGCGGCGCGGCGGCGCCCCGTTCCGCGCCGAACTGCGGCTCGATCCGATCGACGATGACGGAACCACCTGGTTCCTCGGCATCCTCAAGGACCTGACCGACCGTCGCGCTGCCGATGCCGTCGTTGCCCGGGCGCGCGACGTGATCGAGGCGATCGCCCATGGCGTGCCCGGCGTGGTCTACCAGTTCGGCATCGATGCCCGTGGCCGTCGCCGCTACAGCTTCATCAGCGAGGGCTGCGCGCGCGTCTTCGGCTTCGACGCGTCGGAAGTGACGGCCGGTGGGGCCGACCGCATCCTGGCCGCCGTGCCACCGGAGGACCGCGATGCGCTGATGATGTCGATCGAGACGTCGCGCCGCACGCTCGAACCCTGGCGGCACGTTTTCCGTTGTGAGGTCCATGGCGAATATCGCTGGATCCGTGGTGCTTCCCTGCCGATGCGGCTCGGCAACGGGGACACCGTTTGGAACGGCATGCTGATCGACGTGACGGACGAGATGGTGGCCAAGGCCGCTGCCGTCGACGCGTTGGAGCGGGCCGAGGCGGCAAACCGATCCAAGACGGAATTCCTTGCCGCCGTCAGCCACGAATTGCGCACGCCGCTCAATGCGGTGATCGGCTTCGCCGAAGTGTTCCGGGATGAATTGCACGGGCCGCTTGGCGACGCACGGTATCGCGACCATGCCGGCCACATCCTCGGCAGCGGCCGCCGACTGCTCGACATGGTCAACAGCGTGCTGGAATTCGCCCAGATCGAGTCCGGCGGTCTCCAGCTCGACGAATCCGATGTGCTGCCCCGGGCGCTGATCGAGCCTTGCCTTGCCGCCCTGGCCGACAAGATCGGCAGCCGCGATCTGACCGCCGTCGTCCGGGTCGACGGGCACCCGCACCGCCTGATCGTCGATCGGCTGCAGATGCGCCGGGTGTTGAGCCACCTGCTGTCGAATGCAGTCAAGTTCACGCCGGATGGCGGCAGCCTGTCGATCGACGTCGAGAGCGATGCCGAGGGCGGTGTCGACATCACCGTGACCGACACCGGCATCGGCATCGCGCCCGAAGATCTGCGGCGCGCCTTCGAGCCGTTCGCCCAGATCGACGGGGCCCTCAGCCGACGCTACGAGGGGTTGGGTCTGGGCCTGCCGCTGGCTCGCGCCATCGTCGAAAGCCATGGCGGGCGCCTGACGCTCGATCCCGTCGCCGGTGGCGGCACGCGGGCTGGCATCTGGTTGCCGGCCGTCCGGGTGCTCCGGGCTTAGTCGGCTACCGCTTCAAAGCATCGCAACCGTTCCGCGCGTCAATTGGCTGGCCTCGGCGGCATGCTTCATGGATCATGCCTGCCACGAGGCGGGGCGGTCGAGGACGGACAAGCGGATGGCGACGGACGTTGGCGGCGAGCGGGAAGCGGATGTGATCGTGGTCGGCGCGGGGCCGGCCGGACTGACCGCTGCGGCGGAACTGGCCCGGCACGGCATCCGGGTTCGCGTGGTTGACAAGTCGGTGGGCCCCACCCTTCATTCCCGCGCCTCGGTCGTTCACGTCCGCACCCAGGAGATGTTGTCGGCGATGGGCCTCGCCGACCGGTTCGTCGCCCGCGCCTATCCGCTCCAGGCGATCTCCCTCCATGCCTTCGGCAAATTCATGGGCGGCATTCGCTTGAGCGGTGCCGACAGCGCCTATCCGGTGCCGCGGATCATCGGCCAGCACGTCACCGAACGCCTGCTGCTCGAACGGCTCGACGAATGCGACGTGCCGATCGAGCGTGGCGTCGAGGCCACCGGCTATGTCGACGACGGCGACCGGATCACGCTCTCCCTGAAACGCGCCGACGGCAGCGAATACCAACTCGCCGCCCCATATGTCATCGCGGCCGAGGGGCCGGACAGCCGGCTCCGCGCGGCGGCCCAGATCCCGTTCGAGGGCGAGCGCGGCGACGGGTTCGAATTCCTGCAGAGCGACTGCGAGGTGCGCTGGTCCTATCCGTCCGGGCGCGGCTACCTGTTCGTCACCAAGGACCGGTTCCTGGGCCTGTTCCCGTTCGATGCCGATGGTGCCTATCGCATCGTCTGTGCGCGGGCCGACCAGGACCCCGACAAGACCGAGCCGCCCGACCTCGAGGAACTCGAGGCCATCCTGCGCGAGATCGCCGATCCCGATGCGACCCTGGTCGAGCCGCGCTGGCTCAATCGGCTTCGGGGGGCGCCGAGGCTGGCGAAGCAATTTCGTTCGGGCCGATTGTTCCTGGTCGGCGACACGGCCCATACCCATCTGCCGATCGGCGGCCAGGGCATGAATTCCGGCATGCAGGATGGGTTCAATCTCGGCTGGAAGCTGGCAGCCGTTCTCAAGGGCGAGGCGCAGCCCGCGTTGCTGGACTCCTATGGTGCCGAGCGCCTGCCGGTTGCCGAGGATCTGCTGAAGTTCACCGACCGCGGCTTCCACAGCATGGTGAAACCGGGCGACCTGGCCCAGCGCGCCATGAAGCTGTTCGGTGCCAGCGTGATGGGGCTGGAGTCGGTCCAGGAACGCCTGCGTCGCACGGTCGGCGAGGTGCCCATCTCGTACCTGACCAGCGCCCTCAGCGAAGATCACGGCGGCACGATCGGCCCGATCGCCGGCGAGCGGGCGCCCGACGGGGTCGCCGTGCGCGCGGCCGACCGGCGGACCGTGCGGCTGCTGCAGGCGATCACGGGCGAGGCCTGGACGCTGTTGATCTTCGCCGGGCTCGATCAATCCGATGTCGGCGGAAAGCTGGCCGAGATTGCCGAACGCGTGACCGCCGGCTTCGGCCCCCGGGTCCGGCCGGTCCTGGTGACGCCGGACCGCCCGCCGGCAAGCTGGCCGGGCGAGGTGCTGATCGATCGGGATCAATTGCTGCACGACCGCTACGGCGTGCGCCACGCGGCGCTCTACCTGCTGCGGCCGGACTGGTACGTCGGATTCCGCGCACCGGCGGTCCAGGCCGAACTGCTGGAGAAATACCTGGCCCGCTGGCTGGTGCCCGCGGCAGCGCCGGTCGCCGAGGCCGGCTAGGTCCGGGGCCCGGAAAACCCAAACGAACGAAGCCGCCGGAACGCGTCCCGGCGGCTTCGTCATTTCACATGGAAAGCGTAGCGCCTGGCAGGCGCCAGGCCGGCCTGGTCAGGCGGCAGCCGTTTCGGCTTTCGCGGCCTTGGCGGCGGCGGCTTTCTCGATCTGCTTCTTCAGGCGGCGGGCTTCGGCCGGCAGCTTGGAGGCAGTGGCCTGCATCAGGAAGGAGTCGATGCCGCCATTATGCTCGATGGTGCGGATCGCGTTGGTCGACAGGCGCAGACGCACGGCGAAGCCCAGCGTGTCCGACAGCAACGAGGTCACCTGCAGGTTCGGCATGAACCGGCGGCGGGTCTTGTTGTTGGCGTGGCTGACGTTGTTACCCGTCTGCACACCCTTGCCGGTGATTTCGCACTTTCTGGCCATGACGTGTCTCTTCGCAAAAATCAGGTGTATCGACCGCTCGCCTCGCGATCGAGGGCAGCCGGAACAAGGCTGGGGTATCTACGCGAGGTCGGACGGCGCGTCAACAAGAGTCGGGACATTTCCCGAATAACGCACCGAAAGGCTGGGCTGCGCCAACCGACGGGCAGGTCATTCGCCCAAGAACAAGCCCAAGAGCCGGCGTGCGCCGGCCATGGAGGTCATGGTCCCGGCCGCGACCGCTGCCTCGATTTCCGGAATGCGTTCGGCGATCGCGGGACGGTGGCGCAAGACCTCGATCATGCCGTCACCCAGGTCCGCCCAGAGCGCCGCCTGGGCCTGCCCGGCCCGGCGGCGGGTCTTCTCGCCGGCCGTGTCCAGGGCAGCCTGGTGCCGCTCGATCGCTGCCCAGGCCAGGTCCAGCCCTTCGCCGGTCACGGCCGAGACGGGCAGCACTTCGGGTTGCCACAACGGCGACAGCGGGCGCAGCAGGCGCAGTGCCGCCCGATAGTCGCCGACGGCGGTCCGGGCCTTGGAGATCAACTCGCCGTCGGCCTTGTTGACCAGCAGCAACTCGGCCAGCTCGACGATGCCCTTCTTGATGCCCTGCAGATCGTCGCCCGCCGACGGCAACAGCAGCAGGCAGAACAGGTCGACCATGTCGGCGACCGCGGTCTCCGACTGACCGACGCCGACGGTCTCGACCAGGATGACGTCGAAGCCGGCGGCCTCGCACAGCAGGATCGATTCGCGGGTGCGCCGGGCGACGCCGCCCAGGGTCCCGCCGGTCGGCGAGGGGCGGATGAAAGCGGCTTCGGCCCGCGCCAATTCAGTCATGCGCGTCTTGTCGCCCAGGATCGAGCCGCCGGTCCGGCGCGACGAGGGATCGACCGCCAGAACCGCGACGCGATGGCCATGACCGATCAGCTTGAGGCCGAACGCCTCGATGAAGGTCGATTTGCCGACGCCCGGCACGCCGGACAGGCCGATGCGTGTCGAATTGCCGGTGTGCGGCAGCACGCGCTCGATCAGGCTCTCCGCTTCGGTCCGATGGTCCGGCCGGGTCGATTCCACCAGAGTGATGGCCCGGGCGAGCGCGCGCCGGTCGCCCGCGGCGATGGCGGCGGCGCGGGCGTCGAGCGAAGCGGTCGAAGCATTCATGGCCGAATTCATGCAGGACGGGCTTAGAGGTAGCTGTTGATATCGATGCTGGTGTGCTTGCCGATCTTGTCGAAGGTCGTGGCCAGCCAGGCGTCGGCCTGCGCCCGGCCCAGTTCCTTGAGGTAGCCCAGGAATTCCGGGTCGGAGTTCATCTTGCTCGACGCGCCGAACTCCTTCATGTGCTCCTCCGCGCCGATCATGTGGATATGGATCAGCTTCAGCCGCGAGACATGGTCGCCCTGCAGCATGTCCTGGTGGATCAGGCGCTGGACGAACGCGATGGCGCGCAACTCGCGGATCAGCGAGGAATTGAAGGTGATCTCGTTGAGACGGTTCAGGATCTCTGCCGTGGATTGCGGCGTGCCCTCGCGCTCGACCGGGTTGATCTGCACGATCACCACGTCCGGGCTCTCGCACTCGTAGACCAGCGGAAAGATCGCCGGATTGCCCATGTAGCCGCCGTCCCAATAGGGATCGCCGTCGATCTCGACCGCCTGAAACACGGTCGGCAGGCAGGCCGACGCCAGCAGCGCGTCGATCGACAGATCCTTGCGGTCGAACACGCGGATCTTGCCGGTGCGCACGTTGGTCGCCGAGACGAACAGGTTGATATCCTTGCACTTGCGGATCCGGGAGATGTCGATCTCCTCCTCCAGCACGGTGCGGATCGGGTGCCAGTTGAGCGGGTTGGTCTGGTAGGGCGAAAAGGCCCGGCCGATCGTATCCAGCATCATGTAGGCGGGCGAACTGTCGAGGTTCCAATTGCCCATCAGCCGGTCCATCAGGCTGCGCTGCAGCGGGCTGTAGCGGGAAAAATCGGCGATGCGGCCCCAGAACTTGTCGAGCGACTTGCGGGCGCCTTCGCGGCCGCCGTCGACGTAGCCCTGGGCGAGGGCCGCGGCGTTCATGGCGCCGGCGCTGGTGCCGCTGATGCCCTCGATCTCCAGCCGATCGTCCTCGAGCAGCCGGTCCAGCACGCCCCAGGTGAAGGCGCCGTGCGAGCCGCCGCCTTGCAGCGCCAGATTGATGCGCTTCGGCCCGGTCGGCTTGGCACGTGCCTTCTTCGGCGGCACGGACGTGTCGAGCATGTCGGTCATGGATGAGGAACCCTGGGAATGATATGGCCCGGCAAAGATGGCGCCGATGGGCGGGAAAAGCTAGCGATCGGTAACGAGGTCGGGGAGGGTCAGCCGGTCCATCTCGCGCCGGAACAGCCGATCGATGAATAGGGCGACCGCCTCGATCCGCCGGTCCGGCTGGGGCAGCGCCTGGGCGACCAGGAAGATCTCGTGGTGAAACACGGCCGCGTCCGGCAGCACGCGGACGAGGCCGGTCTCCTCGGCCGCGGGGCGCAGCAATGCTGCGATACCGAGCCCGGCCCGCGCCGCGAGCAGATGGCCGGCCATGGTGTTGACCCGGATCGGCTGGCGCGCGGCCGGTGCGATCTCGGCCATCCAGCGCGGGATCGGGAAATCCGCGTGTACCGGGTCCCAGCCGACCAGGTCGTGACCCGCGAGATCCGCCAGGACGACGGGTATGCCGCGCGCTTCGAGGTAGCCGGCGCTGGCATAGAGCCCGATGCCGAGTGCCCCCAGGCGACGGATGGTCAGGCCGCCGGCTTCCCGGGGGCTCTGCAGCCGGATCGCCAGGTCGGCCTCGCGTCGGCCCAGCCGGATGGTCTCGATGCCGGCGACCAGCTCGATCTCCAGATCCGGATGGGCCGTTCGCAACTCGCCGAGCGCCGGCAGCAGGACCCACTGCCCCAGCATCTCCGCAACCGCGACGCGCACGGTGCCGGCGATTTCGGCCGGGGAATCAAAACGCTGGCGCGTCACGACGGCCAGCGCCTCCTCCGCCCGCTCGGCGCAGGGCAGCAGCTCGGCACCGGCCTCGCTCAGCACATAGCCCTCGCGCCGGCGCAGGAACAGCGGCGCCTTCAGCGCGGTTTCCAGGGCTTCGATCCGCCGGGTCACCGTCGACTGGCTGACATGGAGCCGGCGCGCGGCGCCGGTCAGGCTGCCGTCGCGTGCCACGGCCAGGAAATATTGCAGGTCGTTCCAATCCATGGCTGGGCGCAGCACTCCGCAAAAACGGCAAATGACTTGGCGGTCTTCACTCTCGGCTTCTGGCAGATCCGGGCGCAGATGTCATGGCGGTTTCATCGTTCCAGCAAGGAAGAGCACATCATGACCGTATCCACCACCCAGGCCATCCAGATGACCGAGGTCGGCGCCGCCGACCTGCTGCGCCTGGTCGAGCTGCCGCTCGCCGAACCCGGCGCCGGCGAAGTGCTGATCCGCCAGACCGCGATCGGCATCAACTATGTCGATGTCTATCATCGCCAGGGCCGCTACGCGGTGCCGCTGCCCGCCGTGCTGGGGGTCGAAGCCGCCGGCGTGGTCGAGGCGGTCGGCTCCGCTGATACCGGCTTCACGGTCGGCCAACGTGTTGCCTATGCCAGCTTTCCGCCCGGCGCCTATGCCGGCCATCGCGTGATGCCCGCCGCGCGGGTCGTGGCGCTACCCGACGGGGTCGATGACCGGACGGCGGCGGCGGGCCTGTTTGCCGGCCTGACCGCGCATTACCTGATCCATCGGCTCTATCCGGCCAAGGGCGGCGAAACCGTGCTGTTCCACGCCGCGGCCGGCGGGGTCGGGCTGATCGCCGGCCAATGGCTGAAATCGCTGGGCGTGCGGACCATCGGCACGGTCGGATCGGCCGGCAAGGTGGCGCTGGCCCGCGACCATGGCTATGACGAAGTGCTGGTGCTGGGCCGCGACGACGTCCCGGCCCGGGTGCGGGCCCTGACCCAGGGCAAGGGCGTGCCGGCCGTGTTCGACTCGATCGGCAAGGACACGATCGACCTGTCGCTCGACAGCCTGGCGCCTCACGGCATGCTCGTCAGCTTCGGCAGCGCATCGGGTCCCGTGCCGCCGCTGTCGGTCGAGGATCTCCGGGCCCGAGGCTCGCTTCAGGTTGCTGCGCCGACCTTCGGCACCTACATGGCGAACCGGTCCGACATCACGACCTCGGCCGCCGCGCTGTTCGCGGCGATCGCGGCGGGCACCATCCGCATCGAGGTCGGCGGGGTCTATCCGCTGGCCGAAGCGGCTCGCGCCCATGCGGATCTCGAAGGCCGGCGCACGACCGGCTCGTTGCTGCTGATCCCCTAGCGCCGGTTCACCCAGAGTCTAATCGGCCGTCACGCTGACTTCGACCTCCATCCCGATGAAGTCGGCGGGATTGCCGGTATAGCTGCCGGACAGGGGCACGGCCTGGGACGCGTCGCGGGCGACCGCGACGCGGATCAGGTTGTGCCCGCCGGCGAGTGCGTTGGTCGGATCGAACTCGACCCACCCGGCGCCGGGCAGGTAGACCTGGACCCAGGCATGGGTCTCGCCGCCGCCGACCAAGCCGCCGGATGCGCCGACCAGGGCGGCGTCATAGAGATAGCCCGACACGAAGCGCGCGGCGAAGCCCAGGCTGCGCACAGCCTCCATCATGAACAGCGCATAGTCGCGGCAGCTGCCGCCGCCCAGGTCGAGCGTCTCGGTCGGGGTCTGCGTTCCCATCTCCTCGCGCCGGCCATAGCTGAACTCGTTGCGGATGGCGCGGGTGATGTTCAGCAGCAGGTCGATGGTGCCGGGGCCGATGCCGCCGACGAAGCGGCGCGCCCAAGCGTCGATCCGGTGGTCCGGATCGGCATAGTGCCGCTCGTAGGTCCGGCCCAGGTCGGGCACCTCGTCGGCGGCATAGCGGAACGGGTAGGTCTCGGCATAGGGCTCCAGCACGATGTCGCGTGCGCGGATCGGGAAATGCTGGGCCTCGAACGAGGATTCGATGGCGAGCTCTGTGGTGGGTTCGTCGAAGCGGGCGAGCGCGATCGAATTGCCGAAGACGTCATGGAGCCAGCGGACCTGTGCCGGCGGCGAAATCGTCAGGCCGGTGTGGACCAGGCGCAGGTCGTGGCTGTCGCGCGGGCGGCACATCAGCCGGTGTTCACCCAGATAGACGGGATTGACGTAGCGATAGACCGTCCGATGACGGACCGTCAGCAATGTCGGCATGAACCCGGACCCCCGCGAAGCGCGGGGGTCCGCGTCCTCCGCCTGTCGCGCGATACTCTGTATAGACCTGGTGCCAGTCTGCTCAGTTGCCGACGGCCTTGTCGACCGCACGACCGGCCTTTTCGGCGGGGCCGGGCGGATCGATCGCGTCCTTGGCTTTCTGAACCGTGTTGTCGATGGCCGAGCCGGTCTTTTCCGCCGGGCCCTTCTTTTCGTCGCAGCCGGTCACGACGACGGCGAGGGGCAGAAACAGCACCAACAGGCGCAACAGCTTGGTCATGGTCACAAATCCTCGTTTCGATCCGACACGTCAGGTCCGGCGGCGGCTGATGCCCAGATAGAGCGTCAGGACGACGATCGACCCGGCAACGGCCGTGAGCAGGCCGGGTGTCGTGACGTCCAGGCCGCCGAACAGCGAGAACAGGAAGCCGCCGACCAGCGCGCCGATGCAGCCCAGCACCAGATAGGTGACCCGGCCGGCGCGATTGCCCGCGAGCAGGCTGGCCAGCCATCCGGCGATCAGGCCCGAGACGAGCCAGAGGACGACCGACATGCCCACACCTCCTGTTTCAGGGGGTAGCCGACTAGGGCTGCCCTCTGACGTGATGACCAACGCCCGAAAAGCGAAAACGGCTCATTCTTGGATATCGGCCTGCATTTCGGCAAGCGCTGCCTCGCGTTCGGCGGCGCGGCGCTGGCGGGCCCACATGCCGGCATAGGCGCCGTCTCGACGCAGCAGTTCGCCGTGGCGACCGCGTTCGACGATCCGCCCCTGGTCCAGCACCAGGATCTCGTCGGCATCGACCACGGTCGACAGGCGATGGGCGATCACCAGGGTGGTGTGGTTGGTTGAAACCTGACGCAGGCTGGCCTGGATTTCCTGCTCGGTGGCACTGTCGAGCGCGCTGGTCGCTTCGTCGAATATCAGGATCTCGGGCGCCTTCAGGATGACGCGCGCGATCGCCACCCGCTGCTTCTCGCCGCCCGACAGCTTCAGCCCGCGCTCTCCGACCCTGGTCTCGTAGTCATCCGGCAGGCGGGCGACGAAGTCGTGGATCTGCGCCAGCCGGGCCGCCTCGACGATCTCGGCCTCGCCGGCCTCGGGCCGCCCATAGGCGATGTTGTAGCGGATCGTGTCATTGAACAGCACCGTGTCCTGCGGCACCACGCCGATCGCGCGCCGGACCGACTCCTGGGACACTTCGCGCAGGTCCTGTCCGTCGATGCGGATCGCACCGTCGGTCACGTCATAGAACCGGAACAGCAACCGGGCGATGGTCGACTTGCCGCCGCCCGAGGGTCCGACGATCGCCACGGTCTGGCCGGCCGCCACGTCGAACGAGATCCCGTCGAGGATCCGGCGGCGCGGATCATAGGCGAAGGTCACGCGGTCGAATTGGACCCGGCCGCCGCGTGAGATCAGGGCCGGGGCGCCCGGACGGTCCTGGACCTCCGGCGGCTCGCCCAGCAGCCGGTACATGGCTTCGAGGTCGATCAGCGACTGCTTGATGTTGCGATAGACCATGCCCAGCAGGTTGAGCGGCTGGTAGAGCTGCAGCAGGTAGCTGTTGACCAGCACGAAATCGCCGACCGTCAGGCGATGGGCGGCGACGCCCTGGCCGGCCAGGATCATCATCGCGACGAGGCCGCTCGAAATGATCAGGCCTTGGCCCAGGTTGAGCAGCGACAGCGAGGTCTGGCTGCGCACGGCCGCGCGCTCGAACGCCTGCTTCGCCTGGTCGAACCGCCGCCCCTCGTGGGCCTCGTTCGAGAAATATTTGACGGTCTCGTAATTCAGCAGGCTGTCGATCGCCCGCGTGTTGGCCTCGCCGTCACGCTCGTTCATCTCATGGCGGAAGCGGACGCGCCATTGGGTGATGCCGATGGTCCAGGCGACATAGCAGAGGATGGTCGCGAGCGTCACGGCGGTAAACCGGGCGTCGAAGCGGCGCCACAGGATGGTCGAGACCAGGGCGATCTCGAGCAGGGTCGGCCCGATATTGAACAGGGTAAAGGACAGCAGATATTCGATGCCGGTCGTGCCGCGCTCGATCGACCGGCTCAATCCGCCGGTCTGCCGCTCCAGATGGAAGCGCATCGAGAGCGCGTGGAGATGCTGGAACACTTCGAGCGCGATGCGGCGGATCGCCCGCTGGGCGACCTTGGCGAACACCAGCTCGCGCAGTTCGCCCGTCGCCTGCGCGGCGAGGCGCGCCAGGCCATAGAAGATGATGAGGGCGGCGGGCACGAGCACGATCGGACCGGCGGCACCGCTGAGCGCATCGACCGCCTGCTTGTAGAGCAGCGGAATGGTGACGGTGATGAGCTTGCCGGCGACGATGAGGCCGATGGCCGCCAGTACCCGCAGCCGGAGGCCGGGTTCGCCGGCCGGCCAGAGGTGGGGGGCCAGGTGCCGGACGACGCGCAGCTGGGCCCGGACCGTGGCGGCCGCCGCGCGCGGTTCGGTCGAGGGGGAACGGATTCGGTCGCGCATCGGACGGACGGTACCGTCCCGGCGGTCAGAGCGCCAGGGCGCCGAGATCGGCCATGCGATGCCGGCGCAGCACCCGGCCGGCGAGCCAGGACGACACGACCATCAAGGCAGCCCCCAGTATATAAGGTGCGGACGGGCCGCCGAAGGTGAACGCAACACCTGCCGCGGCCGGCCCGGCCAGCCGGGCCAGCGAGCCGACCGACTGGTTGACGCCCAGGATGCCGCCCTGCTCGGCGGCACCGGCTTCGCGCGAGATCAGGCTGGCGGTCGACGGCTGGGCCATGCCCATGCCGAGCGCCAGCAGGCAGCTGGCGGAAATGCCGACGAGCGGCGTCATCGCCGCCGCCAGCAGGACCAGGCCCAGGCCGATGGTCACGGTGCCGGCGAGCAGCATGCGCGCCTCGCCGAAGCGGCGGGTCAGCTTGCCGATCAGGCCGCCCTGGATCAGCACCAGGACGATGCCGACCATGGCGAACAATTCGCCGACCTGGCGCGGTCCCCAGCCGAAGCGGGCAAGCGCCCACAGCGCGAAGGTCGTCTCCATGCCGGCGAAGGCAAAGGTCGTGGTGAAGAACAAGATCATCAGCCGGCGCAGGTTCGGCCGCCCGAAGGCCTCGCGGATCTGGGCGATCCGGCCGGTCCGATTCCGGATGGCCTCGGCGCGGCGCTCGTCCGTCAGCGATTCGCGCAGCAACAGGGCCGCGAGGATGAAGGCGAGGGCCGAGAACGCGGCGGCGGCATAGGCTGGCAGCGCTACGGTCAATGCCGTCGGATCGCCGCCTGCCAGCTGCCCGCCGATCGCCGGGCCGACGATGAAGCCCAGGCCGAGTGCCGCCCCCATCATGCCCATGCCCTTAGCCCGATTTTCCGGCGCGGTCACGTCGGCGACGTAGGCCTGGGCGACCGAGATGTTGCCGGCGCTGATGCCCTGCAACGCCCGGGCGGCGAACAGCATCCACAGCGCATCGGCCGATGCGAGCCAGACATAAGCCAAAACGGAGGTGGCCGTGCTGATCAGGACGATCGGGCGCCGGCCGATCCGGTCGCTCAGGCGACCCCAGAGGGGTGCGGCGAATAGCTGGCAGCCGGAAAAGGTCGCGAGCAGCATCGTGACCGTCAGCGCGGACGCGCCGAAATGCTCGCCATAGAACGGCAGCAGCGGAATGACGACGCCAAATCCGACGAGATCGGTGAAGACGACCAGAAGCATGATCAGCATGAGGGCCTACATACCGCGCGCGACGCCGGCGCGACAGGGGAGAGATGGCAGCCCCGCTGCGGCGCGAGCGCGCGGGCCTCACCTTTGACGCCTGACACCGGCCGAGGGTGAGAGAAGGTTCACAACGATTGTTAGAGATTATCCCTCATAGTTCGCGGTTTTCGATGGTCGTCCGCAAGAGTCGGAAGCCCGTGCGGAGGTATTGCGGAAAGACGCTATGAGAAATTCATGTCTTCTTATTTTATCAGCGGGTATGATTTGCTGATTTTTCCGGGCGTTGCGGCCCGTGTTGTGAAAACGATGTGAAGAACCGGTAAATCCGGGGGAACGAGCAAAGTGTCCAGCATATTCCGAGGCGCCTTCGTGCGGACTCATGGTTCGTCGATGGATCATGATCGCCGCGTCGATCGCATGCGATGAGCGGTACCGGACAGATGGATCTGCTGATCGACCATGCCGGGCACCCCTGGCTGAACGGTTCGAGCGCCTTGCGGCATCGCCTGGGGCGGCCAAGCCCGGACGTCGACATGGCGGGTTTCGTCGTGCGCGATCTTGGCTTTGCCCGCCTGCGTTTGGGCCAGGGCAAGATCCGGCTCACGATCCGTGCCGGGCGGCTCGAATTTCCGACGCTCGAAGCGGTCGTGCGCTTTCTGCTGAAGGAATCCTGGCGCCGCCTGGTGATCGAACATTCGGAACCGATTCCTCGTTTCGAGATCTTTGGCGAGGTCGAGGAAGCGGTGGCGCGGCTCAAGGATTTGAGCGTTCCATCCGCGGCGCTGGCCCGGGGCAATCCCTATTCCAGCCAGGAACTCTCGCTCGACCGGTTGGGCCAATCGGGTCAGGAATCGCTGCAGGCGCTGCTCCACCTGTGGCGCGCGCGCCGGGGCCAGTTGGCCCCGAACCAGATCATCGGGCTGACACCGGCCTCGCTGAAGCCTCGGATCACGCTGGCGCGCATGCGTCCGTCGGACGGCGCGAACGGCAGTCGGGCCCTGGTGGAACATATCGGGCCGGAGTATCGCGCGTTCGACGCCTGCTGGGCCCTGAACGCCATCGGCCGGGATCTCGAAGATCAGCCCGATCCCGTCTATGGCGCGCAATCTGCCCGGGGCTACCACGAAGTGGCGGCGCTTGGACAACCGCGGCTCGAACTGGTCGATGCGGTGATCGACGTGCCCGGGCGTCCGGTCAAGCGCAGCCGTTACGACCGCCTGATGCTGCCCTGGCGGTCGCGCGGCGAGCTATTCGTCAGCGGCGCCTCGATCCTGCGCTCGTCCTTCGCGCTGGAGCCGGACGAGACCCAGGCAGCGCGATCCTGAAATATCGCGCGCACGGACAAGAATGTAGCGGATCAGTCTGCCGGGTTTACCGCAGCGTCGGCGGGTGAGGCTGCAGCCTCGAAGAAGCGGTTCATCAGTTCGGCCATGGTGCCTGCCTCGCCCGTCGGCACCGCGCCATCGACGAAGCCCGCCCCGGCCAGGCGCCGCACGAAGGCGGCATCGCGCGACAGGATGTGGATCGGCACGTCGTGCGACGCGCTGGCATGGCCGATCAGTGCCGGGGGCTGGTGGTCGCCCAGGATGATCGCCACCCCGTCGTCGCCCAGCGCGCGGGGCAGCCAGTTCGCGAGCACGGTCAAATCATACTCGACCGACTGCAGGTACGGACCTGCCAGATCGTTCCAGTCAGGCGGCGTCGCCACGATCCGGGCGACCTCCGGATGGCTCGCGAACCGGCCGACGTCGGCCGGGTCCGCCACCACGGGCGGCACCGGGTGGAACGGGATGTGGCTGGAGACCAGCACGACCTGGGCGAAGAGGGGCCGCGCCCGATCGCGCGGCAGGTCCAGGCTCGCATCCAGCGCATATTGGTCCGGGATGCCGAACCAGCCGAAGCTCGGGCCGGCATAGGCGAGATCGTCGGCGCCGACGATCCGGTCGAAGCCCCAGAATTCCGCGTGCTCGAGCGGTGTCTTGAGCCCGGGCTGGATGTCGAAACTCTGCCATCCGGCCTTGCTCATGATGCCCGGCCAGGTCGGCCGGTCGGTCGTCGTCTCCAGTTGATAGAGCCGCTGGTTGGCCAGCCAGGTGCCGGCGTCGACCGTGCCATGGGCCAGCCACGAGCCGCCGCCATAGGTCGGTGAGGCGATGCGGCTGCTGCGCAGGCTGAGGCCGGCCCGGGTGACCAGCGTCTGGAACCGTGCCAGTGCCGGCAGTGCCCGGACGCTCAAGGCCGGATCGTCCAGCAGCACGGCACCATAGGATTCGAAGAAGATCAGCCAGACGTCGCGGTGCCCGAGGCGGCCGACATCGCGCTTGGCCGCCGGTGCCGGTCCGAGCCGTGCCAGGAAGCCGGCGCGGTCGCCATGGGTCAGTCGCCAGGCGTCGGCGACCGTCGTCAGCTGCCGCTCGATCGAGGCCGTCGTGCCGAAGCCGACGACGCGGCTCCGGCCCGGGAAGCACACCAGGACCAGTCCAAGGGCCGCGAGGCCGAGCGGCAGCAGGCGGCCCGGGCGGGGCAGGCCGGCGAGACCGCGCTCGATCCAGCCCAGGTTGGCGGCGATGAGCGCGATGAGGCCGAGCGGCAGCAGAACGGCGGCGATCGTGGCGCCGATCGATTGCCAGGGGCTGGCCGCGCCGGCGAACAGGCCGATCAGCGACGGCACATGGCCGAGGTCGGCGGCCAGGTCGAGATCGCGACCCAGGATCGCCGGGCCTTCGACGTCGGCCAGGTGGGCGAGCGCGAGCGGCAGCAGCAGAAGGGCCGCG